>JAATFR010000197.1 GCA_015655095.1 Hyphomicrobiales bacterium
AATTATTCACGCCGTCAATGTTCTGAGTTCGGAAGAGATAAACAGAAAATTCTTTTCGGAAGAGTTTGAGAAAATTATTTACGCCGTCAATGTTCGGAGTTCGGAAGAGATAAACAGAAAATTCTTTTCGGAAGAGTTTGAGAAAATTATTCACGCCGTCAATGTTCGGAATGATGAAATCATTCACTCCATCCAGGCTCTGTCTTCCAGCCATCAACGGGAACTATTGCAACATACGGATCATCAGCATGATGTAATGGCATTCCTGATGGGCGCCAGCGTGCCCGGCGAAAGCCATATTCAGGTCGCAACCGAATATCCAGTCGCCGTTTATAGTGACGACCACAAGTTTCCCCGTGGAACGATGGCAGATAATACACGCCATCCCCGGTTTATTGCATCCTGCGAACATATATATGGCCGCAAGATTTCTCATATGGATCTTGGTTGTGCCGGTGGCGGTCTTGTCTGGGATTTTCTCATCAATGGCCATATTTCCATCGGGCTGGAAGGAAGTGATTTCTCTCTTCTCGAACGGCGCGCTGAATGGCGCACAATCCCTGACTATCTGTTCACTGCCGACATCACCAAACCATTTTCAGCCTCCCGGAACGGGGCGCCGCTCCAGTTCGACGTCATCACCGCCTGGGAAGTTCTGGAACATATCCCCGAGGATAAGATCGACGGCCTCTTTGCAAATATCGCAACCCATCTTGCCCCCGGAGGCATGTTTGTCTGTTCCGTCGCCCTGTTTGAGGACAAGGATCCTGTAACCGGCGCCGTGTGGCACGTCACGCTCCAGCCCCCGGAGTGGTGGAAAAAACGCCTTGCCGCCCATGGGCTCGTTTCCGTCCCCACGCCCTTCCAGCACCGCGATTATGTCCGTGGCAGCCATAACCTGCGGGCCATGGACTGGGACGCTGAAACCAGTCCCGAGATGGGATTCCATCTGGTCGTCAAACACGCCGGCGAATAAGGCCGCATCCCCGGGAGCATCGGCATGGAAGGGAAACTCCCCGGACCAGCCGATCCCCATTTCCCGTTGCCTCTTTTTTCGGCTAAGCATATTGCCGGAAAAAACAAAGGGGGGAGTGCGCTTGAGTCGGCAGGTGAGAATTTGCCTCATGCTTCTGGTGGCGGCGGCTCTGGGAATCGGGTCTGCTGTCTGGGTGGCGGAGCAGGGCATCAATGGCAGTGTCGTCAGTATCGGCCCCTGGCAGACCCAACTTGCCTCCGGGTCCGAGAGGGCAGACCCCTATACGCGGGCGGCAGTCTCGCTGAACGGGCTTTTCGCTCTTACCCCGGACGAGAGCCTCTATTTTACCGCCAGCACGGATTCTGACGGTAAACCGCTCATGGTGGATTGCACCTACAAACTCATGGGCCGGGATCTGCCTGCCCGCTGGTGGAGCATCACCGCCTACGGGCCGGACAATTATCTCATCCCCAATTCCCAGGAACGCTATTCGGTGGCCAGAAGCAGCCTTCTCCGGGAGGCTGACGGAAGCTTCATTATCTCTGTCAGCCCCGATGCCAGCTCCGGCAACTGGATTCCTACAGGTATGCCCGCAGACAGCAAAACCTTCATCCTGATGATCCGGCTTTATAATCCCGAGAAAGCGCTGATCAAAAACCCGCAAAATGCGGAACTTCCTGCGATCACTCTGGAGTCCTGCTCATGAGGACTACCTTTTCCTGGATTTTCGCCACGTTGATGCTGGCCGTGATCGTCCACATCATCACAATCCATACCATCCCTTATGTGGTCATGCACCGGGCGATGAGCCGCATAAGCGAAAACGCGAGCGGCGTGAACACGCCTTTCTTCCCGCCGCTCCCCACCGCCACCTCTCGCGGCGTCGTCCGTCCGAGCCCCGATCTGCTCTATGTCACCTGTGTCTATGATGTCGGCAAGGGGCCTGTCCGCTTCACCGGCCCGGTGCCCGACGGCTACTGGTCGCTCTCGTTCTTCGCCGACAATACGGATAATTTTTATGCGGTCGACGACCGCAAGCTGTCCTCGAAATCGGTCGATGTACTGCTTGTGAACGAGGATCAGGAGGCGCAGGTCCGCAGCGGTGAAACACTCGTGACCACGCCCTCGGACAAAGGCGTCGCCATTTTCCGCTTCATCATGACCAGCCCCGCCACCCGCGAGACACTGGACAAGCTTCGCCACCAGTCCACTTGCGCGCCCGTCTGACGGAAACCCCTGTTCCTTTCTGAAACGCTGCTCTAGCATCGCCGCCAACGAAAATTCGCGGGAGACGTCAAAATGAACATGCGGCTTATATGGGGTGCCCTGATTGTCATTGTTGCGGCAGTGTTCTGGTTCGTCTTCGGCAGTCAACCGCTCAAGGAGGCCGCCAAAGACGATCTGACCCCGGTCATCTTCGTGTCAGACTGGAAGGCGCAGGCCGAGCATGGCGGTTTTTATGAAGCGCTGGCGCTCGGCTACTACAAGGACGCAGGCCTCAATGTAACGATCCATCAGGGCGGACACGACGTCAACGTGCCGCAATTGCTCGCCACAGGCGCCGCCCAGTTCGGCATCGGCTCGAACAGCCCTATCGCGATCAACAATGTTACGGCCGGCGTCCCCGCCACCGCCGTCGCGGCGATCTTCCAGAAGGACCCTCAGGTCCTGATGGCCCACCCGCGCAGCGACCTCGCCTCGCTGGCCGACATCAAGGGCAAGCCCGTCCTGATTTCGGATGCCACCATTTCCGCGTTCTGGCCCTGGCTCAAGGCCAAATATGGCTTCACCGATGACCAGATCCGCAAATACACCGGCAACATCGCGCCGTTCCTGTCCGACACGACCGCCATTCAGGAAGGCTATCTGACGTCGGAACCCTATACCTACGAGCAGGAGATGAAGGAGAAGCCGCTGGTCTTTCTGCTCGCCGACGCCGGCTACACCGGCTACGCCTCCTTCGTGCTCGCCTCAAACGACCTGATCGCGAAGCAGCCGGAGATCGTTCAGGCCTTCGTCGATGCCACCATCAAGGGCTGGTATTCCTATCTCTATGGCGATCCGGCCCCGGCCAATGCGCTGATCCTCAAGGACAACCCGGATATGACCCAGGCGATCATCGACCAGTCGATCGCCAAGATGAAAAGCTATGGCATTGTCGACAGCGGCGACACGATCAAGTCCGGCATCGGTGCCATGACGGCTGAGCGCTGGCAGGCCTTCTTCGACGAGATGGTGAAGGACGGGGTCTATCCCTCCACCGTGGATTATAAAAAGGCCTACACCGACCAGTTCGTCAACAAAGGCGTCGGGCTGGACCTGAAGAAGTAAGGCTCACATAGTCTACAACTCCCTCCCCTGACGCGGGGAGAGAGTTCCTTTTTAATCAATGGCCTGCTTTCCTGGGACCATGCCTTCTTTGCTTACCCTCGCCCCCTCCTTGCTCACCCTGGCCCGTGTCGGCAAAACCTATGACGACGGCACGCCGGCCCTGGCGGGCATCGACGCTGAAATCGCGCGCAGCAGTTTTGTTTCGCTGGTCGGGCCATCCGGTTGCGGCAAGAGCACCCTGCTGCGCATCGCCGCCGGGCTGACGCGCGCGAGCGAAGGCGAGGTGCGCTGGCAGAACGGCGCGCGGCCCGCCAATCTCGGCTTTGTCTTTCAGGACGCGACGCTGATGCCCTGGGCCCGGGTCTTCGACAATGTCTGGCTGCCGCTCAAGCTTCAGGGGATCGCGCGCAAGGCGGCCGAACCCCGCATCATGGCCGCCCTCTCCCGGGTCGGCCTTGCCGAACGGGCAGATGCCTTTCCGCGCGAACTCTCCGGGGGTATGCGCATGCGGGTTTCCATCGCCCGGGCGCTTGTCACCGATCCGCCGATCCTGCTGATGGACGAACCTTTCGCCGCACTTGATGAATTCACCCGGGAAAAGCTCGATGACGATCTGCTGACCCTCTGGCGGGACCACGGGCTGACCATCCTTTTCGTCACCCACAGCGTCTATGAATCCGTCTACCTGTCCCAGCGCGTGCTGGTGATGGGCACAAAGCCCGGCCGCATCATAGAAGAGGTCGCGATCGAGGCCGCTTATCCCCGCACCGCCTTTCGAGAGAGCGCGTCCTTTCACGCCGCCTGCCGCGCAGTGTCGTCGGCGCTCAGAAAGGGTGTGCCCGCATGATCTCCGCCCGCGCCCCATTCCTGCGCACACAGCTTCTGCGCATCGCCGTCCCGCTGGCTGTTGGCGTGGGCGTGCTCATCGCATGGGAAGGGCTGGTGCGCTTCTATCAGGTGCCGACCTTCCTGCTGCCCGCCCCCACGGCCATCTGGCAGGCCTTCGCCGCGAACGCGGACAATCTGATGCTTTCGCTCTGGGTCACCCTCCGGATCACGCTGGCGGCGTTTGCGCTTGCGGTCGCGGGCGGCGTCGGCCTCGCCGTGCTGTTTTCGCAGAACCGGCTGACCGAAATGGCGCTGTTTCCCTATGCGGTGGTGTTGCAGGTGACGCCGGTGGTGGCGATTGCCCCGCTCATCCTGATCTGGGTCGGGCTCGATCATGCGGAAAGGGCCCTGCTGATACTCGCCTGGATCGTCGCCTTCTTTCCGATGCTATCCAACACCACGCTCGGCCTGCGCTCCGCCGATCACAATCTGCGCGATCTCTACAAGCTCTATGGCGCGAGCCGCTGGCAGACCCTGACGGAACTGCAGCTACCCTCGGCGTTGCCCTATATTCTCGCCGGGATGAAAATTTCAGGCGGGCTCGCGCTGATCGGCGCGGTGGTGGCGGAATTCGTCGCGGGCTCCGGCACCTCGACCGGCCTTGCCTGGCGGATCATCGAATCCGCCAACCGGCTCCAGATCGCCAAGATGTTCGCCGCCCTCTTCCTGCTCTCGGGTCTCGGCATCGCGATCTTCTTCGCCCTTACCCTGCTCGAACACCTGACCCTGCGCCGCTGGCATGAGAGCGCGGTGAAACGGGAAATTTAGAACCAACCGGGGCCTAATTACCAAGATATTAATGTGTAATATCATATTTCACGTTCACATTGACCTAATTACCGTACCGCGTCATATTGCGCCTGAACGAGGAGCCATGGCGCGGGCCGCTTGATCGAAGGGCGGTTGAAGGCCCATAAAGTCCTCCAACAAGACAAGATCAATATCAGGCAAGCGAAGCAGGAGGGCCCCATGGCCCAGCATATGCGTAAAGGCGCGAGAGTTCAGGCGCTGACCGCGAACCGTCTTCAGGACGGAATCGTCGTCTATCTGACGCCGGACAACCGCTGGTCGGAAAAAATGCAGGACGCCGATGTGGCTGACGGCAAGGAAGAGGCCGCCGCCCTCCTCGCCCGCGGCCAGGCTTTTCTGGGCAGCAAAGACGTGGTCGATGTCTATCTGTTCGAGGTAGAGGGTGACGAGCATGGCGGCATCCGCGCGATGAGCGTGCGCGAAGCCATCCGGCAGGCAGGCCCCACCGTAAGGCCCGATCTCGGCAAGCAGGCCGAAGGCAAGGTCTGAGCGCCGCCTCACGCCCCGGCCAGAGCGCCAGATATGCTTGAAACGCCAGAAGCGACCGATGCGAGAATGACAGGAATATAAAATGTACCGGTATGACGAGTTCGATCATCAACTTGTCCGCGAGCGCGTGAAGCAGTTTCGCGGTCAGGTCGCGCGCCGCCTCTCGGGCGAGATCACCGAGGACGAGTTCAAGCCGCTGCGCCTGATGAATGGCGTCTATCTCCAGCTTCACGCCTACATGCTGCGCATCGCCGTGCCCTATGGCACGCTCTCCTCGCGCCAGTTGCGCAAGCTGGCCGAACTCGCGCGCAAATATGACCGGGGCTATGGCCACTTCACCACGCGCCAGAATCTCCAGCTCAACTGGCCTGCCCTCAAGGACATGCCGAACCTGATCGAGGAGCTGGCGACCGTCGAGATGCACTGCATCCAGACTTCCGGCAACTGTATCCGCAATGTCACCTCCGACCATTATGCCGGCGCGGCTGAAGGCGAGGTCGAAGATCCGCGCATCATCTGCGAGATCATCCGGCAATGGTCCACCTTCCATCCGGAATTTTCCTATCTGCCGCGCAAGTTCAAGATCGCGGTTTCGGCCACCGAGCACGACCGCGCCGCGATCCGGGTTCATGACATCGGCATTCGCGTACTGAAGAACGGTCTCGGCGAGACCGGCTATGAGGTCTGGATCGGCGGCGGCCTCGGGCGCACGCCCATCATCGGCAAGAAGGTCGGCGACTTCATCCGGCGCGAGGATCTGCTCTCCTATCTGGAGGCGGCATTGCGCGTCTACAATATGTCGGGCCGCCGCGACAACATGTACAAGTCGCGCATCAAGATACTGGTCCATGAAATCGGCGAAGCGGAAATGAAGCGCCGGGTCGAGGCCGAGTTCGAGGAAATCCGCAAAGAAGGCCGCCTCCAGCTTCCCGACGAGGAAGTGGAACGCATTCGCCGCTATTTCGCCGCGCCCGCGTTCGAGACCCTGCCGGACCAGTCCGCCGAACTTGACGCCGAAATGGCGAAGGACGAGGACTTCGCCCACTGGGTCAGGCAGAACACGGTGAAACACAAGACGCCGGGCTACGCCATCGTCAATATTTCCTTAAAACCCATCGGCGGCACGCCGGGCGACATCAGCTCGGAACAGATGGAAGCGGTCGCCGACCTTGCCGAGAAATACGCCTTTTCGGAACTGCGCGCGGCCCATGAGCAGAACCTGACTTTCGCCCATGTCCGCAAGCAGGATCTGCGCGCGGTCTATGACGGGCTCAGCGCCGCGGGCCTTGCCACGCCCAATATCGGCCTGATCTCCGACCAGATCGCCTGCCCCGGTCTCGACTATTGCGCGCTCGCCAATGCCCGCTCGATCCCGCTCGCGCAGGAAATCTCCGAGCGCTTCGCCGATCTGAAGCTGCAGCACGACATTGGCCGCCTGCACATCAATATCTCGGGCTGCATCAATGCCTGCGGCCATCACCATGTCGGCCATATCGGCATTCTGGGCGTGGACAAGAAGGGCATCGAGAACTATCAGATCACGCTGGGCGGGGCGGCCGACGAGATAGCCTCGGTGGGCGACATCATCGGCCCCGGCTTCACCGACGACAAGATCGTCGACGCCATCGAGACCATCGTGATGACCTATCTCGACATCAGGCAGGAAGGCGAGATATTCCTCGATACCTATCGCCGCGTCGGGCTCCAGCCGTTCAAGGACAAACTTTATGCAACTCATTAAGGACGGCGCGTTCATTGCCGACCCGTGGACCCATGTGGGGGACGAGGATGCCCTGCCCGGCGCGCCCGATGCCGGCGTCATCGTCAGCCTCGAGCGCTGGCAGCGGGAGTCGAATGAGTTGATCGCAAGCGGCCGTCCGCTGGGCGTGCAACTGAAAAGCGGACAGGACCCTTCAGAAATCGCCCGCGACCTCGAAAAGCTTGCCCTCGTCGGCCTCGAATTTCCCGCCTACCGCAATGGCCGGGCCTATTCCTACGCCAGCCTGCTGCGCCAGCGCTATGGCTTCAAGGGCGAGGTCCGCGCTGTCGGCAACGTGCTGCGCGACCAGTTCCTCTACATGATCCGCTGCGGCTTCGACGCGCTGGAGGTGACCGACAACATCACCCCCGCCATCTATGCCGAGATGATCGGCGAATTCACGCACTCCTACCAGACGGCGGCCGACGACCGCCCCGCCGTCATGTCGCTCCGCCAGCGCCTCGCCGCGAAAAACGCGGCGGACTGAACGGGGCATAACCGGCGCTCCCTGCCTGCCTTCGGCCATTATCCCGATCAGCTGGTCAACGCCCCGCAAGGAACCTCTTTTCGTTCATTTATGCCGCCCCTCCTCTTGCGGCACCGCACCAAAAGCTCTAGGCCAGAAGCGGTTACTGGAGGTGTCCCTTGAAGATCATCATTCTGGGTGCGGGTCTGATGGGCGCGACCACGGCTTATGAGCTGGCGGCGCGCGGTCATGAGGTGGATGTATTCGAGAAGCGCGAAGGCGCGGGGCTCGAAACGAGCTACGCCAATGGCGGCCAGCTTTCCGCTTGTGAAGTCGCACCCTGGGCCGGCACCGAAATCCCCGGCGAGGTGCTGCGCTGGCTGGGCGACCCCAAGGCCCCTTTCCGGATGCGCATCAAGGCGGACCCTGATCAATGGCTCTGGCTCATGCGCTTTCTCCTGCGCTGCCGACCGGGCGCGCGCGAAAGCCGGATCGTCC
>JAATFR010000283.1 GCA_015655095.1 Hyphomicrobiales bacterium
GATGGATGGTGCCGTGAAGGATCGTCTGCAATTCATTCATGATCGTTTCCTTCCCCCCTTCTCAGCGCAGACCGAGGCCACGGGCGATGATCCCGCGCAGGATCTCGCGCGTGCCGCCGCGCAATGAGAAAGAAGGCGTTACCTGTGTCAGATAACCCAGCACCTGCTGGAAATCACTGCCCGTGCCGATGGTCGGCTCGATGCCGGTCAGCTCATGGGCACGCACTGGCAGCTCCTGCTCATAGAGGGCACCCAGATCCTTCACCACCGAAGCTTCAAGCGCGGGGTTCTCGCCCGCGTTCAGCATCCCGGCCACGGAGAGCGACATCTGGCGCAGCGTGACCAGATGTGCGACCAGACGGCCGATCTCTTCCTCGGCGCGCGTTCCGCCGGTTTTCTGCACCTCGCGGATCAGTTCGACCAACAGCAGAAAACTGGAGAGATAGCGCTCCGGCCCGGAACGCTCGAAGGCAAGCTCGGCGCGAACCTGATCCCAGCCCGTGCCCTCCGCACCGACCAGCCGGTTGTCAGGCACGAACACATCCTCAAAGATCACTTCATTGAAATGCGCATTGCCGGAAAGATCGCGGATCGGGCGGATGGTGACCCCGGGCGTTTTCAGATCGACGAGAAACTGCGTCAGCCCGTCATGCTTCTTTGCCGGGTCATAACGGGTGCGGAAAAGTGCGATCATGTAATGGGCATGGTGCGCGCCACTGGTCCACAGCTTGGTGCCGTTGACGAGATAGCCGCCCTCTACCTTGTCTGCCCTCGTGCGCGTCGCGGCGAGATCGGAGCCTGAATCCGGCTCGCTCATGCCGATGCAGAAAAAACAGTCGCCAGTCACGATCTTTGGCAGGAAGAACTGCCTTTGCTCCTCGGTGCCGAAACGCAGCAGCAGAGGGCCGCTCTGTCGGTCCGCGATCCAGTGCGCGCCCACCGGCGCGCCGGCCGCCAGCATTTCCTCCAGCACAACATAACGATCGAAGAAGGAGCGCTCACCGCCGCCGTATTGTTTGGGCCAGGTCATCCCGATCCAGCCCTTTGCACCCATTGCGGCGCTGAAACCATCATCCGAGCCGGACCACGTCTGCGCCCGTTTCACAAGGGGAATGCCCTTGAGGTTGTCACGCAGAAAGGCGCGCACCTCCTCGCGGAGCCCCTTCGTTTCATCGGGCAGTTCGCACAGATCGAACCTGAATGTCTCCATCACCAAACTCTTTTCTTGCTTCTTGTCTTTGTTCCGGATCGCAGCTGTCTTAGATGGCCAGTGCCGAAGAGCCCCCATCGATGCGGAAATTCGCCGCCGTTATCGCACCCGCCCTCGGACTCGCCAGATAGCAGACAAGATCCGCCACCTCCTCGGTCCGGGGAATATGGCCGGTCAGATTATCCATGAAGCTTTCGAGCACCCTTGGCTCGATCTCCTCCCACGTCTGGCCCCAGCCCTCGCGCCGTCCCTTTTCCAGAAACCGTTCTTCAACTTCACGGGTACGGATAAGGCCGGGGCTGACCAGATTGACGCTCACGCCGGTGCGCGCCAGATCCTTGGCCAGGCTCACCGTCATGGTGTGAAGCGCGCCCTTCGCCGAATAATAAGCGGGCATCCGCGCAGCGGGCTCGGTCGAGCCGATGGTGCCCAACATGATGATCCGGCCCCAGCCGCGCTCCTTCATCGGTTCGATCAGCAGCTTCGTCAGCCGCACGATCGAAAGCACGTTCTTTTCATAGGCCTCGATCCAGCCGTCGATATTCGTGCGGGCCCAGGAGCCCGCTTCCGCCGTCCCATAATTATTGATGAGAATATCGATGGGGCCGAAAGCTTCATGCGCCTGCCGGGCAACGGAAAGAGCGCCTTCATCCTGCGTGAGGGTGCCCCATATGGACTGAGCCTCACCACCCGCATTGCGGATTTCGGCGACGGCCTCATCGGCTTCGCCCGGCTCATGGCCATGCACCACCACGCGCGCACCTTCGCGCGCCAGCGCATGGGCGATCGCTCGTCCGGTGCCGCGATGCGCGCCGGTCACCAGCGCCGCCTTGCCTTGAAGTCCGAGGTCCATCTTCATCCCGCCTGTTCGCAGCCTTCTTGAAGGGCCGCCGGAAACGCAGAATGGCCGCATGTGGGTGACCGGACAAGCCCCGGCCCGCCCACATGCGGCCAAAATAATGAAGGTAAACGATAGAGAAGAAGGAATAATCAGGAAAACCTTGCGTCAAGGCTCACTGACCGGCATTGCCATTTGTCTTGTTCGGCGCGCGGTCCTTGGCGTAACCGATATTCAGCGCCAGAAAATCGATCAGGCTGTAAAGCTTGCCGATGATTGCATCGTCTTTGGGCGTGGGGGTCAGCGCGGCCACGGCGGACGCGGCCCCCACCACCGAAAGTCCGGCATTGAGCCATTGCCCTATGTCAACGGATAAGAAGGTCAGCAGATTCATCAAATCTCTCCTGTGTTAAAGGGATCACTCAACGTCAAACGCCTGTCATCTTGGCCCGGTCAGCAGAAAATAATGGATCGCGAGCTTGACCTTGCCGCCGGTGAAATTGCCACCCGCCGCCGTCAGCAGCAGCGGTGTTACTCCGTAATAGGCTGTGGGCGTGCCGCTGACGCCATTGAGCGTCGAGTTGAGCGCCACGCCGATGCTGTTCCCGTAGCGCGCCGCATCGGCGGCAACGCCCACACTCCAGCTTGTCGCGCCGGTAATGGCGAGGCTCACCCTCGCGGTCACGCCCAGCACGATGGCCCGGTCGGGAATGGAAAGCGCGACGCTGTTGGTCGCTCCTGCCGTGATCGTGTGTTCCGTCTCGATGATACGCAGACGAATAGATGCGTTGCTTGCCGTCACACTCGCAGCGGTTTCCTTCGGACCGTCACGCCACGCGGTCCCGTCGAACAAGACGACGAGCCCTTCGCTGGCGACAAAGGCGCGCCACCCGGCTTGCGGTGCAAAAAACGACCAGGCTCCGTCCATCCAGGCCGCGATCCGGCTCTCCTGCCCCGCCCATGCGCCCGTAGCGCTTGCCGCCACCAGATAGCGGTCGCCATCCACGGGGGATGCAGGCGGCGTTGCAAGCCCGCGCGTCAACACCGAAAGCGCAACCAGCGCATCCAGCGCCTTCAGCGCCTCGTTCACGGTCACATGCTTTTGCGCCTGCGCCGGTTCCAGATAGGGCAGATTCAGATGAGGACTGTCAGACATTCAATATGGCTCCACGCGCAGTGCCCCGGCCGAAACTCCGGCTCAACTGGCAGACGCGAATGCTGAGGGTGGGAAAGCTTGATGAACCGAAATCAGCAATCTGCTGCGCAGCGCTGTAGGTTGCGCCGGGACTTGTCACGGACAGGGTCCGCACGACGATGGCGCCGTCGAGAATATCGAGCTCATAAGCCTCGCTCTCCTCGCCCAGCGGCACATCGAGGCCTTGCCAGCTATCGCCGTCGATCCGGGTCCGCCTGATCCACGAAAGATCTATATCGCCGCCCGTCAACCGCGTGCCCTTCAGATGGCAGGGGCTGAGAGGCCGCAGGCTCACGCCCGTCACAGTCTTTGTCGTCTCCGCATAGCTGGCGTCATCGGATGGGCGCGGCGCAGGCCCATATCGCCAGCTCCGCGCCAGTCCGCGTTCGCTCACATTGAAGCTCAGGGGCGCAAGCGTACTGTCGAGCAGAACAAAGCGCGCGCCCGACGCCAACGTCCCCATTGCCGCTTCCGTGCCCGCCTGCCCGCGCAGCAGGCCTGAAAGCCGGCACTGGTTCGCACCGATCAGCA
>JAATFR010000356.1 GCA_015655095.1 Hyphomicrobiales bacterium
GAGATCGGCTTTTCAAACTCGATATTGATCGCTTCCGAATGGCCGACAAACACCGGCACACGCACGCAGGTTGCCGTCACCTTGATCTTCGGGTCGAGAATCTTCTTGGTCTCGACCACCATCTTCCATTCTTCCTTCGTGTAGCCATCCTCCATGAAATCATCGATATGGGGAATAACGTTGAAAGCGATCTGCTTGGTGAACTTCTCGCGCTTGACCGCATCGTTCATGAAGATGGCGCGAGTCTGGTTGAAGAGCTCATCCATGCCGTCCTTGCCCGCGCCCGACGTGGACTGATAGGTCGAGACGACCACGCGACTGATCTTCGCCGCATCATGGAGCGGCTTCAGCGCCACCACCATCTGCGCGGTCGAGCAGTTGGGATTGGCGATGATGTTCTTCTTTGTGTATTTCGCGATGGCGTCGGCGTTCACCTCCGGCACGATCAGCGGCACGTCCGGGTCCATGCGGAAGAAGGACGAATTGTCGATGACGACGCAGCCCTGCGCCGCGATCCGCGCGCCCCAGTCATTCGCCACTTGCGAGCCAGCAGACATAAGGCAGATGTCCGTGCCCTTGAAATCATAATTGTCGAGCGATTTGACCTTGAGGTTCTTGTCGCCGAACGAAACCTCCGTACCCTGACTGCTGCGCGAGGCAAGCGCAACCACCTCGTCGGCGGGAAACTCGCGTTCCGCCAGAATGTTCAGCATCTCGCGGCCGACATTGCCTGTGGCCCCGACGACAGCGACCTTGTAACCCATAATGCTTCACTCCGGTGCGGCGCGTTGCCGTCGAAAAATCCTCTCCCCGTGACCGGGGAGAGGCCTGATGGTTCAGGCGTTAAGTTCGCCCAGCGCCTTGAGAATCTGGTCGCCCATTTCCTTCGTGCCGATGCGTGTCTTGCCCGCCTGCATGATATCAGCCGTGCGATAGCCATCGGCCAGCACCTTGTCGACCGCCTTTTCCAGCAGATCAGCGCAAGCGCCCCGGTCGAAAGTATAGCGCAGCGCCATGGCGAAGGAGAGAATGCTGGCGATGGGGTTGGCGGCGCCCGTGCCCGCAATATCCGGCGCAGAGCCGTGGACGGGCTCATAGAGCGATTTTGTCTTGCCGTTCGCATCCTTCGCGCCGAGCGAGGCGGAGGGCAGCATGCCGAGCGAACCCGTGAGCATGGCGGCCACGTCCGAGAGCATATCGCCAAACAGGTTGTCGGTTACGATCACGTCGAACTGCCTGGGATTCTTGGCAAGCTGCATACCGCAATTGTCGGCCAGCATGTTATCGAGCTTCACGTCGGAAAACTGCTCGTCGTGCAGCTTCACCACTTCCTCGTGCCAGAGCACGCCGGACTTCATCACATTGCGCTTTTCAACCGAGGTCACGCGATTGCCGCGCTTGCGGGCAAGGTCGAAGGCGACGGCGGCGATGCGGCGGATTTCGCTGGTGGTGTAGACCTGCGTATCGACGGCACGGCGCTCGCCATTGCCAAGATCGGTGATTTCCTTGGGTTCGCCGAAATAGACGCCACCCGTCAGTTCCCGCACGATCATGATGTCGAGACCCTCGACAATCTCGCGCTTGAGCGAGGAGGCGTCGGCCAGCGCCGCAAAGCAGAGCGCGGGGCGCAGATTGGCGAAGAGCTCCAGATCCTTGCGCAGGCGCAGCAGGCCAGCTTCCGGGCGCGCCTCATAAGGCACCTTGTCCCATTTGGGGCCGCCCACCGCGCCGAGGAAAACGGCGTCCGCCGCCTTCGCCTTCTCGATCGTCTCATCCGTCACCGCAACGCCATGGGCATCGTAACAACAGCCGCCGACAAGCTCGTGTGAAACCACGGCGTCGAACTTGCGATTGTCATTGTACCAGCCGATGACGCGCTTGACCTCGCCCATCACCTCCGGCCCGATGCCGTCGCCCGCCACGATCAGGATATTCTTGCTCATGATGTACTCGTTGTTTTGTGCGGCATCGCCGCTTTAAAAACCGGGCCTCTCTCCCATCGGGAGAGAGGCCCGGGAGGCATGCGCCGGGCTAAAGGGTGTTCGCCCCCTAAAGCCAGGGCTCCGAAATCTTCTGCTGCGTCTCGAAGGCGTCAATCTTGTCCTTCTTCTGAAGCGTAAGGCCGACGCCATCAAGCCCGTTGAGCAGGCAGTGCTTGCGGAAAGGGTCGAGATCGAACTTGATGACGCCACCATCAGGCCCGTGAATTTCCTGCGCCTCCAGATCGATAGTGACGACTGCATTGGCGCCGCGGGAGGCATCGTCCATCAGCTTGTCCACATCTTCCTGCGGCAGCTTGATTGGCAGAATGCCATTCTGGAAACAGTTATTATAGAAAATGTCGGCGAAGCTCGTCGAGATCACGCAGCGGATGCC
>JAATFR010000034.1 GCA_015655095.1 Hyphomicrobiales bacterium
GGGCGGCGAAGGCACCTATGACGCCGGAATGCCGGGTATCATCGGTGGGGGCGACCTGCTTCCCCAAAAAGCGCGGCTTCTTCTTCAGTTAGGCCTTACCTTCAGCAACGATCAGCAGCAAATTCGTCAATGGTTTTCGAACATTGGAGACCCGGAATTCAACATCGGCAACGAGCGAAAAGGCAAGTAACGGCAGGATTTCACCCAGGTCGGGACTGATAGATTTGACTATTCCACGCTGAACCGGCCCGATTCGTCAGTGCGCGCATGCCCGGGCAGCACGGCGACGGATCCTCACATTTTGATCCGAATCCCGGTTCGGAAGACGCGGCCCAATGTATCGTATATTCCAGGCGATAAACTCAGGAGAGCAAAGTTGGGGTTGTTGTTTGCAAGATTTTCCACGGTCAGAAAAGCATCGGCCGTATCAAGATCGGGAATCTTGAGGTGGTAGCTAAGGGAAAGGTCCATGTAAAATTCCCCGGGAAGCTGATCGTTGCCGATCGTATAGTAGTATGCGTTTGAAGCAGGACATGCTTGCGAACACTGCATATACAGCCTGCTGCGGACACCGGAACTAAATCCTCGGCCTGTCCATAAGGCGGAATAATTTCCCGTCTCATAACCCAGAGACAAATTTGCGGTCCAATGCGGTGCGCCGTTTGCGGCATTGACACCAGCCCCGGGCGTGACCAAACCCGTCGGGCTGACGGTGGTCAAAACCATCGTGTTGTTGGCCAGCAGCCGGAGAAAGATCGCCCCATCCCATGATCCCACCAGGTCTGAAAGGCTCTTTCTGTAAGAGGTTTCGATCTCAAAACCCGACGTCTTGGCATAAGCGGTATTGGCCGGCTGGATATATATAATATGAATAACGCCATTGCTGTCCCGTTGAATGCTATTGCAGTATGTCATGTTGCCCAGATAACAGGCATTCACTTCATCCTGCGCGGCAATCAAAGCAATCTCGTCCCTTATGTCGGTCTGGAAATAATCGACTGACGCGCTAAATCCGGGAAACCAGGACGGCTGATAGATCACGCCGGCGCCAGTCGTGTCCGCCGTTTCGGGCTTCAGAGTGTTGTTTCCGATCCTGATCGTCAGGATATTCGGCGTGGTGGTGTTGTTGTGGAAGGGATCGATTACATTCCCCTCCCCGCTTTGACCGCCGGAAAAGAGTTCGCCAAGATTCGGTGCGCGGATGTCGCGTGAGCGCGTTGCCCGAATGCGAACGCCATCGAAAGGCGTGTCATAGGTTGCGCCAACCTTCCAGGTCGTGACATTTCCTGAAGTGCTGTAGCCGGTTTCACGGATGGCCAGATTGAGATCCATGGTCTTGGCCCAAGAGACGTCCCTCGCCAGGGGAATGACGGTTTCGATGAATCCTTCCGCGACATTGTATGAACCGAGCGTCGGATGAAAATTGCCGACATAAAACCCGTTAGCCTGGTCTGTGGCCGTGGACGTTCCGGATACGCCCAATGTCCTGTATTCAAAACCCGTCGCTACCGATACGGAACCGGCCGGAACCATCAGCGGCTCTCCACGAAGCGTGGCGGCAAAGTCGTTCTGATCAAGCGTCTGGCTCAAATGTCCGGTACCCCCCACGGCATAAGCCAGCGCAGCGGTGTTGTTTACGCCTGTTCCCATTGGATTATATGGTGTGCAGCCATCGGTGGGATTGAGAAGCGTGGAGGCACAAGCAGGCACACCGGTCGCGGGATTGAGAACGACGTTAATCGCGTTCTGAAAATTGGCGGTGATCGGATCGTTTATTGCGGTCACGCTGGTCCACGAAATACTCCGGCTCGCGTTGGCGTCCCAGGACCAGTTCGTACCCATGGCGTCAAACACGCCCTTGGCTCCCATGACGAACAGGCCCAGCCTGTGTGTATCATCAGCGCCTGTTGCGCCGATGGCGGCATTCCAGACATTCAGGTGAAATGAGGACAAGCCAAGCGCCGTCATCTGTGCTTGTACAGGCGCGGGAATGAAAGGATTTCCGGAATATATGGTGGCCGATTCCGACGAGGAACAGCAAAAGCCGAAACTCTCGGTGCTCGCATACATGATTTGAGCGAAGACCTGAACATGGTCATTGAGATCAAAGCTGGCGTGCGCGAATATGTTCTGCCGCGAAACACGATCGTCCAGCGACGAGATATCGGACTCCGAACTGTCGGTGAGAGCGCCCACTGTTTCTTGCCAATCACCGCCAATCATGTTCGCCCCGCCGGTAAGCGTGCCATAGTTGAAAGTGCGCGTATTGCCGCCCGGACCGAAATCGGTTCCCCGAAGCGGGCCTGTATCTATAAGCCCTCCAGGCGTGAACAAGCTGCTCCCAACCTGCTTCGTGATGATATAGAAGGGCTGTCCGTTGGTGGCGGTGTAGTTCGGATTGGGAATCTGATCGTAGCCCTGCCGCAGCCATGACCGGCTGTTGCCATGCATGATGCCGTTAACATGGCTGATGGAGCCGCTTACCAAAATATGGCCGCGGCCGCCATCAAAGGGCACGCCCCAGGTCAGATTGGCCAGGTATTGCTCGTCATCGCCGTAACTGGTGACCCCACCCAGGAGAGCCCCTTTCAAGCCGGTGAACGTCTTGTCCAGGACAAGATTTACAACGCCCGAAAGCGCATCGGACCCATAGGCGGCTGACGCCCCGCCGGCAACGACATCAACATGGGAAATCAGTTGGTCCGGAAGCAGATTTACATCGACAGAGCCGCCTTGATTGTTAAAGCCGCTGATTGATGACGGCACAATTCTCATTCCATCAAGCAGCACAAGGGTTCTCTCGGCGCCCAACGAACGCAAATTCAGGTTGCTTACGCCGCCATTGGCGTCGCTGAGGCTGGTGGAACTGTTGCGCGCCAGCTGGCTGTTTGCGAAGCCGGGGATCTTGTTGATGAAGTTCGCCACATCCGTGGGCGCATCCCGCTCAATTTCGTCGGCAGACAGGACGGTCAATGGCGTGGGCGATTGATAGCCATCGCGAACAATCCGTGTGCCGGTAACAACAACCGTTTCCAGCGGCCTGGCGCGCAGCGCATCGGCCTGGTCGCCATTCCCCGAGGTCCGTTGATCCGAATGGGAATGATCCGATAATTCACCGGGATGCGATCGCGCCAACGCCACGGTGTACGTATCGTTTCCCGCCGTCCGGACGACAAGAGGCGTGCCTTCAACCAATACCTGAAGCGCCTCCTCGATAGTCAGATTGCCGGAGACGCCATTTGTGCGCAGCCCCTCGATTTGGCCGGGCGA
>JAATFR010000104.1 GCA_015655095.1 Hyphomicrobiales bacterium
CAGAAGCTGCTCAAGGAGCAGGTCCGCAAATTCCTGGCGGACAAGAATCCCTTTACCGTAACCCGGCGCATTCTCAATGCCGAGGGCGCGGAACCTTATGCGAAGGAGGTCTGGAAGGGTCTCGTCGATATGGGGCTCACCGGCGCCGCCGTGCCGGAGGCATATGGCGGGCTGGGGCTCGGCGCGCTTGAACTGTGCGTGATCGCGGAGGAGCTTGGCCGGTCTGTCGCGGCGGTGCCGTTCTCGTCCTCTATCTATCTCGCCGCCGAGGCGCTGCGGCTCTATGGCTCCGAGGCGCAGAAACAGCAGTGGCTGACGAAGCTCGCGAGCGGCGCGGCCATCGGCACGCTGGCGGTCAGTGAAGGGACCTTTGCCGCCTCGCCCAGGAACATCAAGACGGGCTTTGCCGGGGGTAAGGTTTCCGGCGAAAAGCTGCCGGTGCCGGATGGCGACATCGCCGATGTGGCGATCGTTCTGGTCAATGCCGGGGGTAAACCGGCGCTGGCGATTGTCGATCTTTCGGCGCATGTGGCGAAGGACGTTCTCAAGACCATCGATCCAACCCGCAGCCATGCCCGGTTGACCTTCAAGGACGCGCCCGCCGAACTGCTGGGGGAGCAGGGAGATGGCTGGGCGGCGCTGACCCGGGTGCTCGAAGGGGCCGCGGTGCTCTTTGCCTTTGAGCAGGTTGGCGGTGCCGAGGCGGCGCTGGAGCAGGCGCGCGCCTATGCGATGGAGCGCTACGCCTTCGGCCGTCTGATCGGTTCCTATCAGGCGATCAAGCACAAGCTCGCCGACATGTATGTGAAGAAGGAAGTAGCGAAGTCGAACGCCTATTATGGCGCGATGATGCTGAACGATGAGGGCGCGGAGCTTACGGAAGCCGCCGCCGCCTCGCGGATCGCCGGTTCGGAGGCTTATGTCTTTGCGGCGCAGGAAAATGTCCAGACCCATGGCGGCATCGGCTTCACCTGGGAATCGGATGCGCAATTCCATTATCGCCGCGCCAAGCTGCTGGCCCTCACCATCGGCAGCCCGGTGCAGTGGAAGGAAAAGCTCGTCCGCCAGCTAGAAGCCAAGAACGCGGCCTGAAAAGAGCGTCGCTCAAGCCATAATAAAATCAAGGATCGGGGAGAATACCCATGGACTTCAACGACACACCGGAAGAGGCGGCCTATCGCGCCGAGGTGCGGGCCTGGCTCGACAAGAACGCAGTGCGCAAGGAAAACGTGCCGGCGTCCGAGGCCCTGCCGGGCCGTGGCGACGTGCTCAAGGCCTCCAAGGCCTGGCAGGCCAAAAAGGCGGACGCAGGTTACGCCTGCATCACCTGGCCGAAGGAGTGGGGTGGCGCCGGCGGCACCTCCATTCACAACGTCATCTATTCGCAGGAGGAAGCGAACTATGCGGTGCCGGGCGGCGTATTCGCCATCGGCCTTGGCATGTGCATTCCGACGCTGATGAGCTGGGGCCCGGAAGAGGCCAAGCAGCGCTATGTGAAGCCCGCCGTGCGCGGCGAGGAAATCTGGTGCCAGCTCTTTTCTGAGCCCGCGGGCGGCTCCGACGTCGCGGGCCTTCGCACCCGGGCCGAGCGCGATGGCGACGACTGGGTCATCAATGGCCAGAAGGTCTGGACCTCGGGCGCGCATTATTCCGACTTCGGCATCGTCGTCGTGCGCACAGACCCTGCCGTGCCCAAGCACAAGGGCCTGACCATGTTCTATATCGACATGAAGAGCCCCGGCATTGAGGTGCGACCGATCAAGCAGATGTCGGGCGGCTCCGAGTTCAACGAGGTATTCTTCACCAATGTCCGGGTCAAGGACAGCCAGCGTCTCGGCAAGGTCGGCGAGGGCTGGAAGGTGGCGCTGACCACGCTCATGAACGAGCGTCTCGCGGTCGGGGGCAATCAGGGCAACGCGGATGTGAAGGAGCTGATCAATCTGGCCCGTGTGACTGACATCGATGGCGAAGCCGCGATCGGCAATGGCGCGGTGCGCGAGCGCATCGCCGACTGGTATGTGCAGGCGCAGGGCCTCAAGTTCACCCGTTTCCGCACGCTGACCGCTCTCTCGAAAGGACAGACGCCCGGACCTGAATCCTCGATTAGCAAGATCATCGCGGCCAAGAAGATGCAGGAGCTTGGTTAGTTCGGCATGGATTTGCAGGACATGGGTGGCGTTATCCGCGACCGGGATATTTCCGCGGAAGGCGCTGCCTATCAGGAGCAGTGGCTGGGCGCGGCGGGGTACCGCATCGCGGGTGGCACGGACGAAATTCTGCGCAATATCGTGGCCGAGCGGGTGCTGGGATTGCCCTCCGACATTCGCGTCGACAAGGACATCCCCTTCAACCAGATGCCCAAGGGCAAGTAAGACATACGCACATCCGAAGAAAAGCCCGGTCCAATCAGGCCGGGCTTTTTGCTGCTCAGCCTCGGCTGGCGATGGCGACGCCGGTGGCCGCCAGCGCCATGCCGGAGATCTGGACCGGAGAGAGGCTGTCGCCGAACAGAAAAAAGGCGAAAAGGGCCGTTGTCGGCGGCACGAGGTAAAAGAGCGAGGCGACGCCGCTGACCGCCCCGCGTCTCAGCAGGATCATCAAAAGCGTGATCGCGCCGATGGAAAGCCCGAGCGCCGACCAGAGCAGGCCGAGGATCAGCGGCAGATTGACTGTCAGGCTGCCCTGTTCAGTGAAGAAAGCAAAGGGCGCGGTGACAAGCGCGCCGCCGATGAACTGGGCGACCGCATTGGTGCGCATGTCCACCTGGGCGCCGGTGCGTTTCTGCCAGATGGTGCCGAGCGTCATGGAGACCATGGCGATGAGGGCGGCGACAACGGTGATGGCGGGAAAGCCGGTTCCGGTCCCGATTTTGGGCGCAATGACCAGCACCGCCCCGGCAAAGCCGACGCCGATCCCCAGCCAGCGCTTGCGGGTGACGGTTTCACCGAGCAGGGGAGCGGCCAGAACAGCTGTCAGCAAGGGTTGAAGCCCGCCGATGAGCGCCGAGATGGCGGCGGGGAGGCCATGGTGAACAGCCCAGAACACGCCCCCCAGATAGAAACCGTGGAGCAGCACGCCCGCAATCAGCGCATCGCGCCAGCCTTTAACGCCTTGCGGCCATGAGGCGCGCAGGAGCAAGGCGGCGAGGGTCAGAACCGTGATTGCCAGCGCATAGCGCGCCATCAGGAAAGTCAGCGGATCGGCATAGGGCGCGACGAGGCGCGCC
>JAATFR010000317.1 GCA_015655095.1 Hyphomicrobiales bacterium
CCATGATCTTCAGCAGCGCCTGCTGGACGCCCTCGCCCGACACGTCGCGCGTGATCGAGGGATTGTCCGACTTGCGGCTGATCTTGTCGACCTCGTCGATGTAGACAATGCCGCGCTGGGCCCGTTCTACATTGTAATCGGCTGACTGGAGGAGCTTCAGGATGATGTTCTCAACATCCTCGCCGACATAGCCGGCCTCCGTCAGGGTCGTCGCGTCGGCCATCGTGAAGGGTACATCGAGGATGCGCGCCAGCGTCTGGGCGAGCAGCGTCTTGCCGCAGCCGGTCGGACCGATCAGAAGAATGTTCGATTTGGCAAGTTCAACGTCATTGTTCTTCGCCGCATGGTTAAGGCGCTTGTAGTGGTTATGCACCGCTACGGACAGCACACGCTTGGCGTGGGACTGGCCGATCACATAATCGTCCAGCACCTTGCTGATTTCCTGCGGTGTCGGCACGCCGTCACGCGACTTCACCAGCGAGCTTTTATTTTCCTCGCGGATGATGTCCATGCACAGTTCGACGCATTCGTCGCAGATAAAGACTGTCGGCCCCGCAATTAGCTTCCTGACCTCATGCTGGCTTTTGCCGCAGAAGGAACAGTACAGCGTGTTCTTGGAGTCACCGCCGCTGACCTTGCTCATCCGTACTCCCTGGGCCGTGAAGCCGGACAGACCGCGCCTCTTCGGCCCGCGGCGATCTACCCGTTATTGGCCTACTCGCTCCCCCCAAGAAGAAGCATGAACCGTGCCGTTTCATCCGATCCTGATGACATAAACACTGGACATCCAGAACCGGAAACTTTGATGCCTGATTTCCCCTCGACCATCGGACCATGCCGGGCCAGGAAAAATCACGAATCCATAAGATCATACTCGAAAGACGTTTCGGCAAGAGTCCTGACGAAAAACAGATGCGAATCCATGTCAGTTTTGATCCACCAGGTCTCTTTGCCGATATCTTTCTTGCTAAACCTCTTCGGCCTTGAGTGCGCCGACATGGTCGATAATGCCGAATTCCTTAGCCCTCTCCGGGCTCATGAAGTTGTCACGCTCAAGGTTTTCTTCAACAATTTCATATGGTTGTCCGGTATGGTGAACGTAAATTCTGTTCAACCGTTCCTTGATGGCGATCGTTTCCTTGGCGTGGATCACAATATCTGTCGCCTGTCCCTGAAAACCACCGGATGGTTGATGCACCATAATCCGGGCATTCGGCAGGGCATAGCGCAGGCCTTTTTCACCGGCAGCGAGCAGAAGCGATCCCATGGAGGCGGCCTGCCCGATGCACACTGTGGAGACCGGCGAGCGGATATATTGCATCGTGTCGTAGATCGCGAGACCCGATGTCACCACGCCGCCGGGCGAATTAATGTACATCGAGATTTCCTTTTTCGGGTTTTCCGACTCAAGGAAAAGCAACTGGGCGATAATCAGGGTCGACATGCCGTCCTCGACGGGACCGGCCACGAAGATGATCCGCTCCTTGAGCAGGCGCGAGAAAATATCATAGGCGCGCTCCCCCCGGTTCGTCTGCTCGACGACCATTGGCACCAGATTCATGTAAGTCGCTAGCGGATCGTTCATTCCATACCTTCCAAGACCTGCGGGATCCGGGTTCTGGTGGCACCCCTGATGCCGTCCACGCCTCAACCCCGCCTCCAAATTTCGCCCGATTCGTTTGTCCGATCATGCACCGGACAAAAGGGCAGCGCCATACATGGGAAATGGAAGAGCCGGGGACAAGCCATCCCCGGCCCGATCCGTCGCCCGGAAAAGACCCAAATCCGGGATAGCCTGATCGGATATGACGAGGAAACAGTCAGCCAAGGCCGGGTGAACCGGATGGAAAATGATATCAGGCCGCCCTGCCCGCAACAGGAGCGACATGGCCGATGTTTGCAGGCTGCAACATGCCCTTCACGCCCTCAAGGCTGCCGGGCGCGAGCTCAAGGCCCAGAAAACGTCCGGCATCAACCGGCCCCGGCAAAAGCAGGTCACGGGCCAGGCGGCGCTCGAAGCCGAAACGGCGGTAATAGGGTTCGTCCCCGACCAGCAGGACGACGCGATGGCCCTGTGCCCGGGCAAGCTCAAGCCCGCGCAGCATCAACGCTGAGCCGATGCCGCCGTTGTGCAGGGCCTTGTCGACCACCAGTGGCCCGAGCAAAAGGGCTGGAACAGCCCCTGTGCCAAGGGTCACGGGCCAAAAGCGCAGCGAGCCGACCACCCGGCCGCCCCTGTTGATGGCGACGAGAGAGAGCGAGGCTACAGGCGGGATGCCTTTGCGCAGCTTGTAGACCGTCTTGCGGAAGCGCTCCCGCCCAAAACCCTGATCGTTCAGGTGATCGATGGTCACGGCGTGGCCGGGCTCTTCAGAAATGAGAGAAAAACTGTTCATGATGTCCAGCCTCCATGATCCGGGGCAGCGCGGTTGAGGGCGCGCTCCGGCATGAAGAAGATGATGATACGGTCAGGTTAAGGCATTGTAAGCCGGATGCAGATCTAGATGCAGACGCTGGCGAGCGGCGGGAAGCCATTGAAACAAACAGCCGAATAGGTCGTGGTATAGGCGCCCGTGGCGAGAATGCGCACCTTGTCTCCGGCGGCAAGATCAACTGGCAGGCTGTAGTCGGCCTTCTCGTAGAGAATATCGGCGCTGTCGCAGGTCGGTCCCGCCAGAATGACCGGCGCGGTTTCCCCGCCGTCATGAGGCGTTTCGATGCGGTACTTGATCGCCTCGTCCATTGTTTCAGCCAGACCATGGAACTTGCCGACGTCGAGATAGACCCATCGTCGCCCGTCCGAACCGCCTTTTTCCGAAACCAGCACCACTTCCGCCTGGATGACGCCG
>JAATFR010000380.1 GCA_015655095.1 Hyphomicrobiales bacterium
TGCCGGCGGTCGCCTATTCAGGGCAGCCGTTCTTCCGTTCGGCCTTTGCCTCGCTTCGGCGCCGCCAGATGAACATGGACGTGCCGATCTCGCTTGCGGTCATCGTCGCCACGGGCATGAGCCTCGCGCAGACCATCGTGAACGCCGAGCACGTCTATTTCGACGCCAGCATCACCTTGCTGTTCTTCCTGTTGATCGGGCGCTATCTGGACATTCAGGCCCGCTCACGCGCCTGCGCGGCGGCGCAGAACCTGCTCGGACTGCGCGCGGTCGCTGCGACCGTGATCGAACGCGACGGCGTTGAACGGATGGTTCCCATTGAAAGCCTCATACCGGGCATGATCGTGCGCGTGGCGGCGGGCGAGCGCATTCCCGCCGACGGCGCCGTGCAGAGCGGCATCAGCGATGTGGACACGAGCCTTGTTACCGGAGAAAGCCTGCCTGAGGCGATTATCCCCGGTGCGGCCGTCTTTGCGGGCACAGTCAATCTCACCGCGCCGGTGACGGTTCAGGTGACCGCCCGGGATCAGGATTCACTGCTGGCTGAAATCGTCCGCCTGATGGAAGCGGCCGAGCAGGGCCGCAGCGGATATATGCGGATCGCTGATCGCGCCGCGCGAATCTACGCGCCGGGCGTACATATTCTGGGCGGGCTTACGCTGCTCGGCTGGCTTCTCCTTGGGACGGGCATCTGGGACAGCCTCAATTACACGGTGGCTGTGCTGATCGTCACCTGCCCGTGCGCGCTCGGTCTTGCCGTGCCCGTGGTGCAGGTGGTTGCCACGGGACGTCTGTTGCGCCGGGGCATTCTGGTCAAGTCCGCCGACGGGCTGGAGCGGCTGGCGGAAGCTGATACGGTCGTTTTCGACAAGACGGGCACGCTGACGATGGGCCGTCTGGAACTTGCCAACCGTGCCAATGTGAAGGAAGCCGAACTGGCGTTTGCAGCCTCCCTGGCGCGGACGAGCCGCCATCCGCTGTCGCAGGCGCTGGTTCGCGCCGCAGGGCTTGCGGTCGCCCATGCCGTTGAGGGCGCGCGCGAGCAACCGGGTATGGGCCTTGAGGGGCTGATTGAGGGCGGCAATGTTCGTCTCGGCAATCGAGATTGGGTTGGGGTCACGGGAGTGACTGATGAAACCCATATGGGTTCGGAACTCTGGTTTCGCCATGGCGATGAGGCGCCGGTCCGGTTTCTTTTCACCGATGAAGTGCGGGTGGACGCCCTTCAGACAGTGGAGCGTCTGAAGGGGATGGGGTTCGCAGTGATGCTGTTGTCCGGCGACAGGGAGGGGCCGGTTACCGCTGTCGCCCGCCAACTGGGGATAACGGATTATCAGTGGGGCGCGCGGCCTGATGCCAAGATTGCCCGCCTGAAGGAGTTGAGCGACAAGGGCGCGCGCATCCTCATGGTTGGCGATGGCCTCAATGACGCTCCGGCGCTGCGTGCTGCCCATGTTTCCATGTCTCCCGCCAGCGCCACGGACATCAGCCAGATCGCGGCGGACTATGTGTTTCAGGGCAAGGCGCTGGCGCCCGTTCTTGACGCCATCTCCATCGCCCGCAAGGCGCGCCGCCTCGTTTTTGAAAATTTTGGGCTGGCGCTGGCCTATAATGCCGTCGCTATCCCGCTGGCCATGGCGGGCTATGTTACGCCGCTCATTGCCGCCATCGCCATGTCGAGTTCCTCTATCACGGTGACGCTCAATTCCCTCAGGCTCAACCTGCGGGACCGGAAAAGGGGGTATTGATGGACGCGTTGATCTTTCTCATCCCGGTCGCCCTGTTTCTGGGGGCCGTGGGGCTTGCCGGATTCCTGTGGTCGCTCAAAACGCACCAGTATGACGATCTGGAAGGGGCGGCCGAACGTATCCTGCTGGATGAGGACCCCTCCTGAATCGGGGCTGATGCGTTAACCGCCTCCCAATCCGCAAGCTTCTGTGGCAAAACGAAACAAGAGGCTCTCTGGAGCCTTGCGGTCCGGAACTGGTGAGGGTGCCTCATGTCCATGATGATCACACTGGCGGTGCTGTTGCTCGGCATGGTGTTGGTCGTGCCCTTCATCAAGCGTCTCGGTCTTGGCAGTGTGCTGGGCTATCTGCTGGTCGGCGCTATCGTCGGGCCGCAATGCCTTGGTCTGGTTCAGGACAGCAAAGGCGTCAAGGAAGCCTCGGAACTGGGCGTCATCATGCTGCTGTTCCTGATTGGCCTTGAAATCAAGCCGTCGCGTCTTTGGACCATGCGCAAGACGGTTCTGGGCCTTGGCGGATCGCAGATTATCGTTACCGGCGCGGCGATCGGCGCGGCGCTGTACTACATTGCCGGGTTTGGCAGCCAGGAAGCGATTATTGTCGGCCTGGGGCTGGCATTGTCGTCGACTGCGCTGGTTCTGCCGCTCCTGTCTGATCTTGAACTGATCAAGACTCCGGTGGGCCGGACCTCGTTCGCCGTGCTTTTGATGCAGGATGTGGCCGTTATTCCCCTGCTTGCCGTGCTGCCACTGCTGGTGGACGGCCCGCATGATCCGCCGGCGAATGTGGAGCGGGTGCAGGTCTATATCGCGATTGCCATGATCATTGCCGTGTTGACCGGTGGGCGCTTCCTTGTGCGGATGCTGCTTCAGGCGGTGGACAAGGCGCGGGTTTCCGAGATCGCCACAGCGACGGCGCTGCTGATTGTGCTCGGCATGGCTTCGCTTGCCTCGATTGCTGGCGTCTCGACCTCGCTCGGCGCTTTTCTCGCCGGGGTCATCTTGTCCGATTCGGAGTACAAGCACGAACTTGAGGCCGACATAGCGCCGTTTGAGAGCCTGTTGCTCGGCATGTTCTTTGTTTCGGTCGGCATGTCCGCCAATCTGAGCCTTCTTTCGGGCGAGCCCGGCAGCATCCTGCTGGCGGTTTTCGCACTGGTGGCCATAAAAGCCGTGGTCGGTACCGGTCTTATCCGGCTGACGGGCCGGCGCTGGGACAGTTCAATCCGGGCGGGCATCGTCCTTTCGCAGGGGGCGGAGTTCGGTTTCGTGCTGTTTGGGGCGGCCGTGAAGGAGGGGCTGTTTGACGACGCGATGTTCTCCAAGCTGTTGCTGATCATCGCGCTCTCCATGGTCACGACTCCGCCGCTGATGCTGTTGGTGGAGGCGCTCCTCAAACGGTTTTCCCCCAAGGTCGTCGCACGCGAATTCGATGCCATGGAAGATAGCGGCGCACCGGTCCTGATTATCGGTTTTGGCCGTATCGGACAGATCGTAGGCCGAATCCTGCGGGTTCGGCGAATCGCCTTTACGGCCCTTGAAACTGACATCAGCCAGCTTGATTTCGTCCGCCGTTTTGGCATCGACGTCTATTATGGGGATGCCTCCCGGCCTGATCTCCTCAAGGCGGCGGGGGCGAACTCGGCCAAGGCCGCGCTGGTCTGCCTTGAGGATGAGGAGCAGTCGATCCAGGTGGTCGAGACCATCCGCAAGCATTTCCCGCACCTGAACGTGCTTGCCAGCGCCAATACGCGCCAGCATGCGCACCGGCTGATGACCTTCGGCGTGACCAATGTCGTGCGCTCGACCCTTCATTCCAGCCTGCTCATAACCGAGCGCCTGCTGGAGGCCCTGCAAATGTCCCATGCCGAGGCCAAGCGCACGGTTGAGCTTTTCCGTGTCCATGATGAGCGGGCATTGATTGAGCAGGCGGCCTTCTGGGACGATGCCCAGAAAGTTCTTCAAAATGCGCGGCAGACCGCTCAGGAACTGGAAGAACTGTTCGAAAACGATGCGAAGTCCGATCTGGTTTCAACACGGGCTGCCCAGTAGGCCCAGAGGAAGGGTCCACTCTCGCAAGGTCAGCCTTGCACTGCAGCATGAGGATTTAGCTAGACGCGGCCCTCCACGTTTGAGAAAACCCCATTTCCCTGTCTCACAGGGTAATGTTTGTTTAAGGGGGTACGCCTCGCTCAGGCTCCCGATACAGGCAAAAAAGAGATTTTTCGCATCGTCTTCAGGCGGTGGGAAGCGGCTCAAGGAAGATTGGTATTCAGGCTGGCGCGGCTATGCGCATGGCGAGAGTGGAGAGAGTGAATGATTGAACAGGGTGCGACGTCTTGCCGCACCGCGGAGAGTGTTTCCGCAGATATGCCGGAAATGGGTTATGCAAACCCTGTTTTGCGCCCGGTCCGGTCGCTCATCCATCTTTAATTTATGCCTGAGACGTCAAGCCGCCGGAAACAGGCGGCATAAAAAACAGAGCATCAACAGCAAAAAGCCGTGCCACCAAAAGGGAGGTTCCGTTGCAGCGCATCGAGAATTTTGTGTTCAAGTACCGCGCGATCATCCTCGCGTGTCTGGCCGTTCTGACTGTTATCATGGGTTTTTTCGCATCCCAGCTTCGCATGGATGCCGGTTTCTCCAAGATGCTGCCCATCGGGCATCCCTATATCAATACGTTCATGAAATATTCCACCGACTTCGGCGGCGGCAACCGCGTGGTGGTTGTTCTTGAGGCGAAGAAGGGTACGATCTTTGACGCCAAGTTCCTGAAGGCGCTGAACGATGCGACGCAGGACCTTTTCTATATCCCCGGTGTTGCCCGCCACACGGTAACCTCGCTCTGGACGCCTAACACACGATATATCGCGGTGACGGAGCAGGGGCTTGAAGCTGGTGACGTTATCCCGGCCGATTTCAAGCCGACCAAGGAAAGTATCCAGCGGGTCATGGAGAACGTGCTCCGGGCCGGCCTTGTCGGGCGGCTGGTTTCCAATGACTTCAAGTCCGCCATGATCCGCGCCGATCTGCTCGATGTGGACCCGACCACGCAGCAGAAGCTCGATTATTTCAAGGTCGCGGACCAGCTTGAGAAGAATATTCGCGCGAAATATGTGGGTGACGATTTCGATGTGAAGATCATCGGTTTTGCCAAGCTCACTGGCGATATCGCGGATGGCGCGCGCTCGGTTGTCACGTTCTTCGCTGTCGCCTTTGTCCTGACCGCATTCATGCTCTGGCTCTATTGCCGGTCGTGGGTGCTCACCTTCGTCACGGTCGGCTGCTCACTCTGTTCGCTGGTCTGGCAATTCGGCGTACTCCACCTGCTGGGTTTCGGTCTCGATCCGCTCGCGGTGCTGGTGCCGTTCCTCGTCTTTGCCATTGGCGTCAGTCACGGTGTGCAGCAGATCAACATGGTCGGCGCCGAAATCGCCGCCGGTCTCGACAAAAATCAGGCAGCCCGCGCCACCTTCACCTTCCTGTTGCGCCCGGGCTCTGTTGCGCTGCTGACCTGTCTTGCAGGCTTCGGGACGCTCTACATCATTCCCATCGGCATGATCCGCGAGCTTGCCATTACCGCCTCGATCGGTATTTCGTTCAAGATTGTCTCGAACCTCATCATGCTGCCGCTGCTGGTCTCCTATCTGGCGCCCGGAGCGGAGTATGGCGACAAGGTGCGTCGCGCGATGGAAATGCGCGCCAAGGCCTGGCCCTTCATTGCTCAGGTCGCGGTGCCGCGGAACGCCTTCATCCTCATTGGCTTTGCAGTCCTGCTTGGTGTGGTCGGCCTTTATGAGAGCCGGACGCGCCAGATCGGTGACGTGACGGCAGGTGCAGGTGAACTGTGGCCGGATGCCCGGTACAATCAGGACAGCCATTACATCGCCGACCATTTCAACGTTGGTCTTAATGTGCTGACCGTGATTGGCGAAGTTCCCGAGGCTGCCTGCGTCAATTATGGCGTCATGAGCTATCTCGACCGGTTCGGCTGGTACATGGCCAATGTCGATGGAGTGCAGTCGGTTCTGTCGGTGCCCATCGTGGCCAAGAGCATCAATGCCATGTGGCAGGAGGGCAATCTCAAGTGGCGCGCTCTGCCGCGCGATCCTTCGGCGCTGGCCCAGGCGACCGGCAGCATCACCAGCTCGACGGGGCTTGTGAATTCCGAGTGCTCGAGGATTCCGGTTCAGATTTATTTGACCGACGCCAAGGCCGACACGGTCAAGCGTGTTGTTGCGGCGGTCGAGGCTTTTATCGCCGATCCGGCCAACAAGAACCCCGATGTCACTCTGCGGATCGGCACGGGCAACGTCACCATTACTGCGGCGACAAACGAGGTCGTCGAGCATGCTGAACTGCCGATGCTGCTTTACGTCTATGCCGTTGTGGTGGTGCTTGTCATTTTCGTCTATCGCGAATGGCGCGGAGCGGTTTGCTGCGTGATGCCGCTGATTCTGGCGACCATAATCGGCAACTGGTTCCTGACCGGTTTCGGCATCGGCCTCAAGATTTCGACGCTGCCGGTGCTCGCCATCGCCGTGGGTATCGGCGTTGATTATGGCATCTATGAATACAACCGGATGCAGCGCTACATGCGCATGGGCCTCACGCCTCACAAGGCCTATCTCCAGGCCCTGAACGATGTGGGCTCGGCGACCATGTTCACCGGGGGCACGCTCGCCATTGGTGTTTCAACATGGATTTTCTCCGCCCTGAAATTCCAGGCGGACATGGGCCTGCTGCTCACCTTCATGTTCATCGTCAATATGGTCGGCGCAGTAACGCTGCTCCCGGCTCTTGTCGCGGCGCTTGAATATATCTGGCCGCTGAAGCGGATCCCGCTCACGGAGGACGAGGCGCGGGCTATTCGCCACGCGCACTAGCCTGTTCAGTTTATGCAATACGAAAAGGCGGCCATGGTGCCGCCTTTTTGTTGATATGGGAGAAGAATGGGCATATTTCCGGGAACGTGATCTCTCAGTACTCAATACCTGTTACTGTCACTTTTCAAAAACTCATTAACCATTGACATAATGCGATTAATCGGATTACCTCTAGTTAACCGATAGACAAGTCAAAATGTTATCTCAAAAAGCCAAATATGCACTCAAGGCCATGCTCGCACTGTCCGGGAACGACAAGGGGTCGCTTCTGCAGGCAGCGGAGATTGCTGAGCAGCAGAATATACCGCGCAAGTTTCTTGAGCTGATCCTGCTCGAACTTCGCAAGCATGGCTTTGTCCACAGTCATCGGGGCAAGAATGGTGGCTATACGCTGGCAAAGCCGGCGGACGCCATTACGTTCGGTCAGATTATCCGCGTCATGGATGGGCCTCTGGCTGCATTGCCGTGCGCAAGCCTGACCGGGTACCGCCGCTGCGGCGACTGCCAGGACGAAAAGTCCTGCGCCATTCGCAAGGCGATGCGGGAGGTTCGCGATTCGGCGGCGCAGATTCTGGATAATCTGACGTTGCAGGCGGCCTGTAGTACCGGCGCGGCGACGACCCGCGCCCTTGTTGGCTGATTTTTTTGCCAAAAAATACGACTAATTCGATTGACAATTGGTAATTGGGGAGACGATGACCATGAAGACATATGCTATTAGCGTTCGCACAACTCTGAAGCGCACAACCATTATTGGCTTTGGCCTTGCGTTGCTGATGGGGTCGGCGGCTCAGGCGGCTACCGCGAAGCTGCTGAATGTTTCCTATGATCCGACCCGTGAGCTTTATCAGGAGTTTGATACTGCCTTCGCCAAGCATTGGAAGGCGACCACAGGAGAGGATATTTCGGTGGAAATGTCCCATGGCGGCTCGGGCAAGCA
>JAATFR010000382.1 GCA_015655095.1 Hyphomicrobiales bacterium
GGCGGCGCGGGTCTTCATGACGGCAACTCCATGGCAAGTCGCCGGCATAGTGGCGAAGGCCTCGCCGGAGAGCAAGAAGGACAGGTTCTGAGACAAACAAAAAGCGCCTAGCCATTCAGGCAGAAAATTGATCAGGCATTGTCCCGGGACACTCCCACCACACGACACCACCCCAAGATCATCGCTATCATTGCGAGGAGGGACGCGATCGACAAACCCAGGGCAACCTCGAAAAACGGCGGCCGGAAAAATAAAATCAATTCTCCGTTTGAGCCGTCGTCGGGTAATTCGACCGACACTAGGAAGCCACCAAGCGACCGCAAGGGCAGATCGTGACCGTTCCAGGTCGCATGGTAACCTGGCCAATTTGTCCGCGCAAACACCAGCGGTGTCGCTCCCTTGTCGCGTTGAGAAATGCTGAGCGTTTCCCGCGTTGCGGTAGCCAAACTTTGCTCGGACACAACGATGCCAGCCGTGGGCCAAGAAAGAGAGCCGGGAAGGACTGCATTCGGCAGTGGCCTCGCAAATAGGACCGCAGTTCTTTTTTCTTGAACAATGGCCCATGGAGCTTGCACGACTTTTTGGAAACGGTCGAGCAGCGGGCCTCGCTCGGCAACGATGTTCCCCACCTTCATAAGATCAAGTAACGGCTGTTGTGTGATTGGCTCTTTCTGTAGGGCATTCGGGCCCGCCTCAGGGCAGACTTGCCCTTGCGTTCCGAAGCAAAAACGTTCAAACAATCCTCTATGGCCAAGGGGAGAATATCCGTTTACTGACGGTTTGCCCGTTACCAACCCGTCATTTCCAAACCAGAAATCATTCAGACGCAGCGCATCCGAACGATACCCCGTGCCTGTTAGCACTAGGCTGTATGTGGGCGGAACGCTGATCAAATCAGCGGTCGATATTGGCCGCCCAAGTTCCTCGAAGCCCCAGTTACCTTTCTTCATATCGAGCGCGATTCCATGACGGCTGATGAGAGACAGGCTTACTGTTGCAATTAAAGCAAAAATAGGCATCGCTCTGGCGCGGCGCCAAGCGAAGATGACACAGCACGCTGCGCAAACCACCAGCGCACCAAACAAGATCCGCCAATATGCTTCGGGCGCTTTCTGTATGGAGAGCAGTGCCATAAGAAGAATGCCCCCAATAGCATAAGGTAGCCTGCGTATCGGTTGTGCGACACTGAATTTCTCCGCGAGAGCAATCACCGATATGACTGCCGCGATGTGGAAATAGGGCATCCAACGGATTGGCCACCTGACCGGCCCTAGATGTTCTGGTCCTTGCGCGGCAATCAGCAAGATCAGCGCAAAGATTGCCACGGGCGCAAACTGCTCATCCTTTGAGATTCTTTGCCGCCAATCGATGACGAAGAGCAACGGCATTACGAACCAGGCGCCGTAGAACAGATTCACCTCGAGCTTTTCATAGCCGCCGAAAGCGAATATCCAGGCCAAATGCGTTGGCAGCGATACCGCAAGAAGATCAGAAAGTTGGGGGACCATGAAATCGTTATTAAATACCCCATCAGCCCGACTCGCTGTTGCGCCCATTCCGAATACGGGCAGAATCGCGACGGCGGCTAGCCCGAAACCAAGGCCGGCTGAAATCAGCGGCTTCGCCGCATAAAACAATTCACCAGTCTTCCGACAAAGAGCGATAATCAAGGCGAAGAGCGCCAAGGCTAAAAGTGCCTGCGGCCATCCCGCCGTACCGACAAGCGCTGTCGATATCACTGCTCCCACGAAATCCCCGCGCGAGTGTTCAGTCCGCAGCAAAAACGCCATGGCCCAGACCATAAACGCCATCGACGAAAAAGCTGGGAACCAAGACGAAGCATACCAATAGAAAACGAAGTTGTTGGTCGATATCGCGATGGCTGCCACATAGGCATAGCCACGCGAAATCCCCAGCGAACGCGCGAGTGCGAAACCACCTGCGGTGAAAATCGCATAATGAACAAGAGCGAGGAACGCCGCGCCGGCCGAGAGTGATTTGAAGAGCGGCAACAGACAATAAAGGATCAGTTCGACAGGGTTGAACAGAGCATAGTGATATTCCCCAACGAGGTTGCCGCCATACCAGGTTTGTGTCGTCAGAAGAGGAATCACGTGCTCTTTCAGCAGCGTGGTGCCGATCGCGTAAAACGTCGGCATATATTGCGCCTGCATGTCGTCGCGATAGTAGGCGGAAGCGTTGTGTAGCAGGGGAAGCTCTGCCAGAATTACGCCGATGACAGCAGCTCCGCATAAGTCAGCGATACCGAAACGGTCTTTTTCATTCGGATCGCCTGCCACAAAATCTCTCCCTTGGTCGAAAGCCCGCACTATTGCGTGGCAGCCGACACGTCAATCCGCCCCCGGTTCCGCAAACCGCGGATCGCGCGCCAGCTGAATTTCAGCCAGATCGACCGGCCCGCCCGGCATCGCGTCGTCGAAGACACCGATCACCAGCCGGCCGGTCTGCCAGGCGGCGGTATCGAGATTGGTCCGGCCGGCATATTGCAGCGGCCCGCGTTCGTCCTTGTCGTGGCCGTGCACGACATGCCGGTCGCCGTGGCCGACCGGAAACCCTTTCGGATAGCGCACCCAGGTCAGAATAGCCTCGGTCTGCTCGTCGAGCGGCTTTGCCGGGTCGACGCCGGCATGCACGAAGATGCGATGGCGATCGACATGCATCAGCGGAAGACTCTCGATCCAATCGAGATGCGTGGAATCGACAACCGTCAGATCGAGGCGCGCTCCGATCGGGTGGCCGTAGGAGAGCAGCGTCGCGTCGCCGCCATTCATCAGCCAGTCGGAGGGCGACGAACGCCCGCGGCCGGCCAGGAGCATCAGAGACTCGTGATTGCCGCGCAGGCAGATCAGGCGGGCTTGCGGCGACGACCACGCCATCAGCCGGCCGATGATCTGCGCCGATTGCGGGCCGCGGTCGACATAGTCGCCGAGCGTGATGATCGTGTGGTCGGCCCCCGCGGCAAGGCCGGCGATGCGTTCAAGCGCCGCTTCCAGAAGATCGAAGCGGCCGTGCAGGTCCGCGATGACATAGGTCTTGCTCACGCAGCTTCCCTCGTTTCACGTTGGATCCCGGCCGCGGCGACGGCGCCGCCGGCCTCACGGCCGGTTGCGCATCCTGCCGCGCGCATCGGGTATGGCAAGCTTGCCGGGGCGGATCGCGACCATTCGCCCATCCGGCCCCTCGACCCCGCGTGCCTTGGCGGCAATGGCGACCATACGGCCGTCACGACCTTGCATGGCCATGCTGCCGGCGGGGATGGCGACCATGCGGCCGTCGGTGCCTTCGCGCCCGGTGCCGTCCGGCGGCACGGCGACCATGCGGCCGTCCCGTCCCATGAAGCCGAGCCAGCCGAAGGGTATCGCCGCGATGCGGCCGTCCGCCCCCTCGCGCGGGCTGGCACGGCCGGAAATCGCCACGGCCTTGCCGTCGGATCCTGTCACTTTCCTCGGCACATGCCTGCTCCGCTGGCCCGGGGTGCCGCGCAGGCGGCCGAAAAGCGAAGGCCCGCCGATTCCGGGCGGGCCTTACGTTTCATTTTTTGGTGCGGTCAAGAGAAGTAACTAACTCCAGAATCACCAAAGGCCTAGCGCGATGTGCGGGGCTTATCGCATCATTGCGGAATAAAGGGAAGTTTCAGCTATCCCCGCACCTTTTTGGAGCGATGGCTAGGGCTATTGGGCTGATCCGCAAATCCTTTCGCCCCGTCAAACCACCCTCCTCCGCCCCCTACCACTCCTATTCAGAGATGCAGAGGGATCTGGATCGGGCGAAGCGGGATGGGAGGGAGTGATGGGCGATCTATTCACCCCTCGCGGCGAAAATGCACCTATCCGGTTCGTCATCTTTTCGAGTTACGGCAACGATAGCTGCGCTGTCATCCAATGGGCGTGCGAGACTGAGCTGGAAGGCGTTGTTGTAGTCTACAGCGATACCGGATGGGCCGCCGAAGGCTGGCTTGAACGTGTGGAGGAGAAAGAGCGCTGGATCCAGTCTCTCGGATTTCGTGCCGACCGCACGAAGGCGATCACCTTTGCAGAACTCGCGCGCGAAA
>JAATFR010000080.1 GCA_015655095.1 Hyphomicrobiales bacterium
ACGCTGATGACCTTCGGGCCGGACCCCCGGCTCAACCCGGTGAACAAGACGCTCGTTGAGGAATTCCGCGCCGACAAATATGAGCCGGAAGCCTATACGCTCTACACTTATGCCGCTCTTCAGGCCTGGGCCGACGCCGTGACCAAGGCGGGGACGACCGACGCCACCAAGGTGGAAGCCCAGATGAAGAAGGAAAAATTCTCCACGGCGCTCGGCGAAATCCAGTTCGACGCCAAGGGCGACAACAAGGCGCCGGGCTATGTCGTCTATGAATGGAACGGCGGCAAATATGCCTATGTGAAGGACTGATCGCAGTGCAGGGTCCGGGACAGTTCATGTTCCGGACCCTGCCTATCCCGTGTCCAGTTCCGCATCCGCGCTATTGTCGATCTCGATAATTTCTGCCTCACCACCCGGCACTGGCCGGATATCCCCGATTTCCGCCCCGATCAGAGCCCGCACAACAGGCGCCACATAGGACACATATCCGGCTTTGGGGTCCGCCTCATCCTCGCCCACGATGCGAAACGACATCACCTTGCCGTCGTCGCGCTCGATAACCACCTTCGAGCCGAAACCGACAACCGATCCGGCATCGGGGTCCGGCTCTACCGGAACGACCGTGGAGCGGCGCTGCGACCAGTAGCGCAGATCGCGCGACAATCGGGCGATTTCGGCCCTGTCCGCATTTTTGTGAGCCGTCCCCAGCGCCTTGCGCAGGGATTCGATCTCCCGGTCCATCAACGCGAGGCCCCGCTTCGTCACGAAATTCGGATGCGCGCTTACCGGCCGCTCCGGCATTTCGGTATCCTCGCCCTCACCTTCTTTTACAAATGCACGGCTCATTGGCTTATCAATGCTTTTCAGGGCAACTGCCTCTCCACTCCTTGCCCGTTACCGGGCATAAGGGGGGCGAAGCTGCCGACAATATGGGCAGTCCTCCTGCCGGACCGCCTTCATTTCATTCTACTCCCCTTCTTTCTTGCATGGCACACAGTTTGCGTAATAGATATCGGCAGCGGCTAGGGTTCCGGCCTTCCCATAGGGAGGGTGCTGGTCCGAGAGCCGCAACCCCCTCGGTGAACAGCGGCGGGGTACACGGCGGGATAAAAGCCCGGGAGGTTGTTGTGATGCGAGGATTGGCATTCACATGACCGCCATGTCACGCCGATCCTCCAACGTAAACCATCCGGAATCTGATGATCCGGTAAGCTGGAGGGTAATAGATGAAGGTGTTTTTCCGCAAAATCCTGACTGCCGTGGCACTGGCCGCCCTTGTTGCGGGCGCCAGCGTGCACAGCGCCGAGGCAGCGCCCAAAAAGGAATTCAAGTTCGCCTGGTCGATCTATGTCGGCTGGATGCCTTGGGGCTGGGCCGCCGATCACGGCATCATCAAGAAATGGGCCGATAAATACGGCATCAAGATCGATGTCGTGCAGTTCAACGATTATGTCGAGTCGATCAATCAATATACCGCTGGCGGCTTTGACGGCGTGACCCTCACCAACATGGACGCCTTGTCCATTCCCGCCGTGGGCGGCGTCGACACCAGCGCCATCATCGTCGGCGACTATTCCAACGGCAATGACGCGATCATCCTGAAAGACAAGAAGGACCTTGCGGACATCAAGGGCCAGAAGGTCAATCTGGTCCAATATTCCGTTTCCCACTATCTGCTCGCCCGCGCCCTCCAGTCCAAGGGCATGGCCGAGCCCGACGTCAATGTGGTCAATACGTCGGATGCCGACATGATCAGCGCCTGGAAGACGCCTGACGTGACAGCGGTGGTGACCTGGAACCCGATGGTTGCCGACATATTGACTGGCAAGGAAGCTCATAACGTCTTCGATTCCAGCAAAATTCCGGGCGAGATCATGGATATCGCCGTGGTCAACACCAATGTGCTGAAGGATAACCCGAACTTCGCCAAGGCCCTGACCGGCGCGTGGTACGAAACGCTCGGCATCATGGAAAGCCAGACGGCTGAAGGCAAAGAGGCGCGCGAAGCCATGGCCAAGGCCTCTGGCACCGATCTTGCCGGATTTGAAGGCCAGTTGAAGACCACGAAGCTCTTCCCCACGCCGAAAGACGGCGTGACCTTCACCCAGGGCGATCTTGCCACCATCATGAACCGGGTTCGCGACTTCCTGTTTGCCCACAGCCTGCTCGGCAATGGTGCGGCCTCCGCCGACGCGGTTGGCATCGAATTCGCCAACGGCAAAATCCTTGGCGACAAGAGCAATGTGAAGTTCCGCTTCACCGACAAATATATGAAGCTTGCCGAAGAGGGCAAACTTTAGGATTTATATGACGGAAGGGGCATCGCCCCTTCCGTATGCCCAACGGCAGGCCGGGACGACCCGGCGGAGGACCACCCTCCCGCATAAGTCTGGACGGCCAGACGCAATCCGGTTGCGACCGGGGCGAAGGCGGAGGCTTTCGCAAGATGCGAAGGAGCGATCATGAACAACCAGACCACCACTGAAAAAGCGCTTTACGACACGCTCCACAAACAGGGACGAAGCCGCCGTCCGGCAGACCTGCCCGGCAATCCAGCCACGCTCCCGGCCAACCTCATCGTCAAGACGGAAACCATTCCCGGTGGCTGGGGCAGCTCGTTCACCGTGCCGCGCGGTCAGACGATGCGAATCGCGAACCCCGACGCCACCCCCGGCGTCAGTATTCTGCTCTACAACGCGAAGGACCCATCGGAACGCTTCAATGCCGGCGATACGGTGAAGGTTCAATGGAGCGCCCGTCTCGGCAAGGGCATGGTGCTGTTCTCCGACATGGGGCGCGTGCTCGCCTCGCTCACCGACGACAGCTTCGGCTTCAATGATGCGCTGACCGGTGGCTCCAGCCCTCAGACGAACGCCGAGAAATATGGCAACGCCACCTTGCGCAATACGCGCGAGAATTTCGTGCTGCTCGCGGCCAAACATGGGCTTGGCCGCGCCGATGTCCCCCCCTGCCTGACCCTGTTTGCGCCCGTCGTGGTGGACGAGGCGGGCAAGTTCTTCTGGTCGCAACAATCTCCCGCTTCAGACGCCTATGTCGATCTGAGAGCGGAGATGGACCTTCTGGTTTTCGTTTCCAACTGCCCACATCCGCTTTCGCCCGGCCATTATGAGCCAAAGCCGATCAATGTGCTGCTGTGGCAATCGCCTGCGCCTGCCGAAGATGATCCGTGCCGCACGCTGACCGAGGAAGCGCGCCGCGGCTTTGACAATACAGACGCATTGTTCGCGTAAGCAGGGAAACAGCATCATGACCATCACAAGCACACTTGATCCCCAGGACGCGATCTATGATTTCACCGTGCCCTCGCGCCGCCCATGGTCGCGCGTACTGCGCAAGGGGCAGATTCTGCGCATCGTCGATCTGGAAGGGCAGCAGGCTGTCGATACGCTGTTCTACAACGCCCACGACAAGCAGGAGCGCTACAGCGCGCAGGATACGATTCGCGCCCAGGGGTCGGCCTATATCTCGACCGGCACGAAACTGCTGTCGAGCGAAGGCAATCTGATGGCGACGGTGATCGCCGATACCGCCGGTTTCCACGATACCTCGGCGGGCGCATGCAGCGCCGAGAGCAACACCGTGCGCTTCGGCCACGACAAGAAATTCATGCATAGCTGCCGCGACAATTTTGTGCTTGAGCTTGCCCGCCACGGCATGACCAAGCGCGACCTCGTCAGCAACATCAATTTCTTCATGAACGTGCCGGTGGAGCCCGACGGGGCGCTGGCCATCGTCGATGGCGTCTCCAAACCCGGCGACTATGTCGAACTGCGCGCCGAGATGGATATCCTCTGCGTCATTTCCAACTGCCCCCAGATCAACAATCCCTGCAACGGCTTCAACCCGACGCCGATCCGCACGCTGATCTGGAGCCAGTGACATGAGCCTGTTCGATTGTGTTCTCGTCGCCAATCGCGGCGAGATCGCCTGTCGTGTCATCCGCACCTTGCAGAAGATGGGCATCCGCGCGGTCGCCATCTATTCAGATGCGGATCGCTTCGCGCCACATGTGCTGATGGCCGATGAGGCCGTGCGCGTCGGCCCAGCGGCTGCGGCGTTGAGCTATCTCAACATCGAGGCCATCCTTGGCGCGGTGAAGCAGACCGGCGCGCAGGCTGTGCATCCCGGCTATGGATTCCTGAGCGAAAACCCGGGTTTTGCCGAGGCTCTGACAGAAATGGGCGTTGCCTTCATCGGCCCTTCGCCCGCCCACATGCGCGCCTTCGCCCTGAAGCATACGGCGCGCGATCTAGCGGAAAAATCCGGCGTGCCGCTGCTGCCGGGCTCACCGCTGGTCACGGACCTTGAGATGGCGCTGGCCGAAGCCGAACGCGTCGGCTACCCCGTCATGCTGAAGAGCACGGCGGGCGGCGGCGGCATCGGCCTTCAGCTTTGCCGGACGCGCCCGGAACTCCCCTCCCTCTTCGACACAGTGCGCCGCCTCAGCCTTGCGAACTTCAAGGACGCGGGCATGTTCATCGAAAAATTCGTGGGTGAGGCGCGTCATGTCGAGGTGCAGATTTTCGGTGACGGCAAGGGCGGGGTGATCGCCCTTGGCGAACGCGACTGCTCCGCGCAACGCCGCAACCAGAAAGTGATTGAGGAAACCCCCGCGCCCAACGTGCCGGACGGCACGCGCCAGGCCATGCATAAGGCGGCGGTGAAGCTCGCCCGGACCGTTTCCTATGCGTCGGCGGGCACGGTCGAATTCATCTATGATGCGGATCATGACGAATTCTATTTCCTTGAAGTAAATACCCGTCTTCAGGTCGAACATCCGGTTACCGAAATGGTGACAGCTCTCGATCTGGTCGAAATGATGGTATTGCAGGCAGCAGGCATCCTGCCGCCGCTTGAAAGCTTCGCCCGCGCGCCTCAAGGCCATGCCATAGAGGTGCGGCTCTATGCCGAGGACCCGGGCAAGAATTTCCAGCCCTCCTCCGGCACGTTGACGCAGGTGAGCTTTCCCGACACGATCCGGGTCGATCACTGGATTTCGCGCGGCACCGATGTCTCCCCCTTCTATGATCCGATGCTGGCCAAGATCATCGTCCATGGCCGCGACCGGGCGGAGGCCTGTGCGAAGCTCACCGCAGCGCTGGAAGCAAGCGCCGTCTACGGCATCGAAACCAATCTCGATTATCTGCGCACCCTGTCTCGTTCGCCCCAGTTTCATGACGGACTGATGCGAACGAAAACGCTGGGCGAGATCGCCTATGCGCCTGCCAGCGTGGATGTTCTTTCCCCCGGCGCGCAGTCCAGCATTCAGGATTATCCCGGTCGCACCGGCTACTGGAACATTGGCGTACCGCCTTCCGGCCCGATGGATTCGCTTTCGTTCCGGCTTGCCAACCGCATCGTCGGCAATGCGCCCGGCGCACCCGCGCTTGAGTGCACGCTGATGGGGCCGACATTGCGCTTCAACTGCGATGCCGTGATCGCGCTTTGCGGCGCTTCCATGGCGGCAACCCTCGACGGCGCGCCGGTCTCCGGCTGGGAAGCCTTGCCCGTCAAGGCAGGGCAGACGCTGGCGCTCGGCACCATCACCGGGGCAGGCCAGCGCACCTATCTGGCCGTGCGTCATGGCTTTGATGTGCCGCTCTTTCTTGGCAGCGGCTCCACGTTCGATCTCGGCAAGTTCGGCGGCCATGCCACCGGCACGCTGAAAAGCGGCGATGTGCTGCGGCTGCGCCGCGAGGGCGCGGCAAGCGAGCCGCTTGTCGGTGCGCTGCCTGATCAGGATCGCCCGCCGCTGACCCATGAGTGGGAAATCGCGACGCTTTATGGCCCTCATGGCGCGCCGGATTTCTTCACCAATGAGGACATTGATACCCTCTTCAGCGCCAGCTATGAAGTCCATTACAATTCGGCCCGCACCGGCGTGCGTCTGATCGGCCCCAAGCCGAAATGGACGCGCAGCGACGGTGGCGAGGCGGGGCTCCACCCCTCCAATATCCACGACAATGCCTATGCCGTCGGCACCATCGACTTCACCGGCGACATGCCGATCATTCTGGGTCCCGATGGTCCGAGCCTTGGCGGCTTTGTCTGCCCGGGTACCATCGCCAAGGCGGAGTTGTGGAAGTCCGGCCAGTTGAAGCCGGGCGACAAGGTGCGCTTTATCCGCATCGATGAAGCCGAAGCCGAACGCTCGCGCCGTGAGGAAGAAGCATGGGTGCAAAACCTCGCCCGTTCGGCGCGGCTTTCGCGGTCTCCCATGCGCAAAGAGCCTGCCATCATCACCCGTCTTGAAACGGGTCCGCTGCCCGTCACCTACCGGCGCGCGGGCGATGATTATCTGCTGGTCGAATATGGGCCGCTAGTGCTCGACTTCGCGCTCCGTTTTCGCGCGCATGCGCTGATGACGGCTGTTTCCGCCAAGGGGCTTCATGGCCTGATCGAGATGACGCCGGGCATCCGCTCGCTGCAGTTTCACATTGATCCCGACCTTTTGCCGCTGGGCAAGCTCGTTTCCCTGCTGCAAGAAATTGAGAGTGAACTCCCTCCCATAGAAGAGATGGTCGTTCCCAGCCGCATCGTGCACCTGCCGCTCTCATGGGATGATGATCAGGCGCGCGAGGCCGTGCTCAAATATCAGACGCTGGTGCGCCCCGATGCGCCCTGGTGCCCGTCCAACATCGAGTTCATCCGGCGCATCAACGGCCTCGATTCGATCGAAAACGTGAAGCAGATCCTGTTCGAGGCAGACTATATGGTGCTGGGCCTCGGCGACGTCTATCTCGGCGCACCCGTCGCGACACCTCTCGATCCACGTCATCGGCTGGTCACCACAAAATATAATCCCGCCCGCACCTGGACGCCTGAAAATGCGGTCGGCATCGGCGGCGCCTATATGTGCGTGTACGGCATGGAAGGCCCCGGCGGCTATCAGCTCGTCGGCCGGACCGTGCAGATGTGGAACAGCTGGCACCAGACGGCAAGCTTCGGTGAAGGCAAGCCATGGTTGCTTCGCTTCTTCGACCGCATCCGTTTTTTCCCAGTCGGTGCGGAAGAATTGCTCGATCTGCGTGCCCGTTTTCCTCACGGGGAATATGACGTGAAGATCGAGGAGGGCGAGTTCCGCCTGAAGGATTATTTCGACTTCCTGTCGCGAAATGATTCTGAGATAGAGCGTTTCAGAACATCGCAACGGGCTGCCTTTCAGGGTGAACGCCAACGCTGGGAGGAACAGGGCCTGATGATGCTGGCGGATGAACCCGCCGCGCCTGCCCGGGCCGAAACCATCGAGATACCGGATGGCGGGCAACTCGTGGAAGCGACCGTGCCCGGGAATGTTTGGTCCGTGCGCGTCTCACCCGGCGATGAGGTGAAGGCGGGTGAGACCCTGGCGGTGCTTGAATCAATGAAGATGGAGATCGAGATGAAAGCACCGGTTGCAGGGCGCGTCCATGAAGTGCATTGCGAAATGGGCCGCATGGTCCGCGTTGGTGAACCGCTGATCACGCTCGTTTCTCTGGAGATAACGCAATGACAACAACATCCCTTGACCTCCCTGAACTGCGAGCCCGATATGCCGAAGGCATCTCTGTTGAACAGGTAATGACCGGCCTGCTGGCGCGGATCGATGCCTACGAGGATGACGCTGTCTGGATCGCCCGCTTCTCCCTTGAAAAAATTCTGGAGCGTGCGCGCGCGCTCGATGCCCTACCGCATGTCAAGAAAGTGAAGCTGGCGCTTTTCGGCGTGCCTTTCGCGGTGAAGGATAATATCGACGTGGCGGGCCTGCCGACAACCGCCGCCTGCCCCGCGTTCGCCTATAACCCGGAGCGTTCCGCCGCCGTGATCGAACGGCTAGAAGCGGCCGGCGCTATCGTCCTTGGAAAGACGAACCTCGACCAGTTCGCCACCGGCCTCAATGGCACACGTTCACCCCACGGCGCGCCGCGCTCGGTTTTCAACAAGGACTATATATCGGGCGGCTCCAGCTCCGGTTCCTCCGTGGCGGTAGCAGCAGGACTTGCGAGCTTTTCACTCGGCACGGACACGGCCGGGTCAGGCCGGGTGCCCGCCGCCTTCAACAATATTGTCGGACTGAAGCCGACGAAAGGCCTTCTCTCGACGCGCGGCGTCGTGCCTGCTTGCCGCTCGCTCGACTGCGTTTCCGTGTTCGCCCTTACCGTCAATGATGCCCTCTCCGTGACCCGCGTCGCGGCAGGTTTCGATGCGGAAGACCCGTTTTCGCGCGCATCAATCGCCCGGCCAGACATGCAATATCGCCGCATCGCCATGCCGCCCGCCTCACATATCTCCAGTAATTGCGATCCGGAGACGGCGCGGCTGTTCTTTTCCTCGGTTGATCTGCTCGGGCAACTCGGCTTCGAGGTCAGCGAAATCGATTATGCCCCGTTCGCAGAGACAGCAGCGCTGCTTTATGAGGGCCCCTGGGTCGCGGAACGCACCGCGGCTGTTGGCAGCTTCGTGGAAGCCCATCCAGATGCGATAAACCCCGTCGTGCGGACCATCGTCGAAGGCGGCAAGAGCCGCAATGCGATCGAAGGCTTTGAGGCAAGCTACCGGCTGGCGGCCTTACATCGTCAGGCCCACGCCCTTCTGGACGGGTTCGACGCAATGCTGGTGCCAACGGCGCCCGCCACCTTCACCGTGGCCCAGATGGAAGCCGATCCCATCGCGCTTAACAGCCGCCTTGGCCTCTATACGAATTTCATGAACCTGCTCGACCTTTCGGGCATCGCCTTCCCGGCGGGCTTTGGCAACGATGGTCTGCCTGTCGGCATCACCCTTGCGGGCAAAGCTTTTGACGAGGAAAAACTTGCCGACATCGGCCGACTGTTCGCCGCCGCCCTGTCGATTGCCCCCGGCGGTCCCCTCGCGCAGGAGGAGGCGCGTCTGGAGATCGTCGCGGTCGGGGCTCACATGTCGGGCCTGCCGCTCAACAGGGAACTGACAGCGCGCGGGGCAACGCTGGTTGAGAAAGGCATGACTGCTCCCCACTATCGGCTTTATGCGCTCCCGGGCGGCCCACCCGCCCGGCCAGGCCTGCTGCGCCATGCCGATGGCGTCGCCATAGCCATCGAGGTATGGTCCATGCCCTTGCGTCATTTCGGCAGCTTCATGGCGGGCATCCCGGCCCCCTTGTGCATCGGCACCGTGGAACTCGCCAGCGGACGCAAGGTCAAGGGGTTTCTGTGCGAGCCCTACGGCCTTGAAGGCGCTCTGGACGTCAGCAACTTTGGCGGATGGCGCCATTATCTTGCCAGCAACAACAAATGACCACACCCTGATGTGACGCCATGCCTCCTTTCAAACGTCTGGACGTCCGCCAGACCCCGGCATAAATTTTTACCTGCGGTCGGGCTTGTTCGGCATTCCACAGGGCTCGGCTTGCGCGATGAAGCGTGCGCTACTCCCGCCGGGCCGCGACCGGAGGTTACCGCAAGCGCGATAACCTCCGGGGCTGACGCTCCGGCACAGGCCGGTGTGTGCTTTGAACGGAGATCGCAATGGCAAACGGTATCGGACGCCTGGTCACGCGTATTTTGATTATTGATGATAACCTGAACGACGAGAGTGCCCAGGGGCGCGCAGTACGTGC
>JAATFR010000091.1 GCA_015655095.1 Hyphomicrobiales bacterium
ATCGAGATCGTCGAGATGCACCATCGCCACAAGGTCGATGCGCCTTCGGGGACGGCCCTGTTGCTGGGCGCTGCTGCCGCACAGGGGCGCGGCGTGGCTCTTGCCGATGTGAAGGACAGCGGGCGTGATGGCCTGACCGGCGAGCGCCGGGAGGGCGACATCGGCTTTGCGGCGCTGCGCGGCGGCAGCGTGGTCGGCGACCATGACGTGATTTTTGCGGGCGCGTCCGAGCGCATCATTCTGGGCCATGTCGCGGAGGATCGTGCGATCTTCGCCCGTGGCGCGCTCCGGGCGGCGCTCTGGGCCAATGGCCGGGGACCGGGCCTCTACAGCATGGCCGACGTGCTGGGGCTCGCCAAAGACTAATCCAATCGAAAGAGGTGCTGAATGTCGAATGTGCTGGTGCTTGTCCGTCACGGGCAGTCGGAGTGGAATGAGAAGAATCTGTTCACCGGATGGCGTGACCCGGCGCTGACTTCCCTTGGCCGCGAAGAGGCGAAGGCCGCCGGCAAGGCGCTCAAGGACAAGGGCTATGTCTTCGACATCGCCTACACCTCGCTGCTGAAGCGCGCGCAGGACACCAACGACATCATCCTCGCCGAAGTCGGACAGTCCGGTCTGCCGATTATCCGCGATCAGGCGCTGAACGAGCGGGACTATGGCGATTTGTCCGGCCTCAACAAGGATGACGCGCGGGCCAAATGGGGCGATGAGCAGGTCCATGTCTGGCGCCGCTCCTATGATATTCCGCCGCCCGGCGGCGAGAGCCTGAAGGACACGGCGGCCCGCGTGCTGCCCTATTTCGACCGGGAGATCATGCCCCGTGTGCTCAAGGGCGAGCGCGTGCTGGTCGCCGCCCATGGCAACTCATTGCGCTCGCTGGTGATGCAGCTCGAAAAGCTGAGTGAGGCTGAAATCATCGACGTCAACATCGCCACCGGCGCGCCGATCGTCTACCGGCTCGACGACAAGGGCAATGTGCTTTCAAAGGAGCTGCTGCTCGACCGCCCGGCCCACTGAGGCCTCAACAGGCTGACACGTCATAAGGCCGCGTTCTCATATCCACGAGCGCGGCCTTCAGCGTGTCCGCGAAGTCCGCCCGCTCGTCCGGGCCGAGGCAGGACGCGACTTTCAGCGCCCGCCCGTGCGAGACGAGAAAGAGTGCCGTTGATTCATCGGGATTCTCTTCAAGCGAAACCCTGACCCAGTAGGGCTGGAACGCCCAGGCGCGCACGCGACCGTGCTGGTCGACCTTGCGCACGCGGAGTTCATCGTCTGAAAGTTGCACGGTTTCATGGGCGCGGGCGGAGCGGTAGTTCGCCTTGAAAGCCAGATAGACCAGCGCCACGTCAAGGCCGCAGAAGCCGAACACCGGCCAGGCGCCCTTGAGCCAGAAGACGATGCCAGCCGCAAAATTGATCACGATCAGCACGGCCATCAGCACCGCGAAGCCGCGCCGGCTCAGCGAGCGGTTGGGCGTGAGTAGCGCGTCCAGATGCAGTGGTGCCAACAGAAGGTCGGGGCTTGTCTCGGTCATGGCCAAAATCATAAGACCGCTATGCCCGTGCGGCAAACGGCGACTGCGATCCGCGAAAGCGGTTACACTTGGCAGATTCGCTGTTTCCCTCCCCGGGTGGCGCGAGATCCCTCATCCCGGAACGGGCAGCGCGATGAAAAAGGCCGACATTGAAGAGTTCTTCCGCCGCTTGTCACAGGCGTCGCCCACGCCTGAAACCGAGCTTCAATATGTGAATGATTATACGCTTCTGGTCGCCGTGGTGCTGTCGGCGCAGGCCACAGACAAGGGCGTCAACAAGGCGACTGAGTCCCTGTTCAAGGTTGTCGACACGCCGGAGAAAATGGTTGCGCTCGGCGAAGCGCGGCTGACCGATTATATCAAGACCATCGGGCTCTATCGCACCAAGGCGAAGAACGTTATTGCGCTGTCACGCATGCTGGTGGAGCTTCATGGCGGTAAGGTGCCTCATGATCGCGAGGCGCTGGAAGCCTTGCCGGGCGTGGGGCGCAAGACGGCAAATGTGGTGCTCAATGTCGCATTCGGCGAGGAAACGATGGCGGTCGATACGCATATTTTTCGCGTCTCCAACCGCACGGGTCTTGCGCCGGGCAAAACCCCGCTCGAAGTTGAGCTGAAGCTTCTTAAATCTATCCCCGGACCTTACCGCTATCACGCCCATCACTGGCTCATCCTGCATGGGCGTTATGTCTGCAAGGCGCGGACGCCGGATTGCCCGGTCTGTATCGTGCGCGACCTGTGCGTCTACAAGGCCAAGGCGGTCCTCTAGGCCTTGATCAGGAGCGGTGGCTGGCCTCTCCGATTGAACTGAGGCAGGCGGCTTTGTCGGCGGCGCCTCCTTCGGGGCGGCGGGCATCGACATAATAGGCCGCAATCTGACCCTCCGTATTCGGATAGAAGAAGAGGAGAAGGCTGCAGGCATCTGAGCGATACTGCCAGATCTGGGCTTCTTTTTCGGTGCGCTTGATCTTGGGTTCGCCAAGCAGGCTGGCGACGTGTTCGGGCGTCATGCCAAGCAGCGAATCGGCCGAGCCGCTGAAGGCGGGCTTTCTCGTCGTCTCGTTCGCAGGCGAGGGCGAACCGGGGATATTGTTTTTGGCCGGCGTCGCGCAGGCGGCAAGCGCCAGCAGCAGCGCGGATGAGGTGAGGATTTTAACCCGGCGCATGGGCAAGCCTCTTGTAGGTGTGGACGAAAAAGGCCGTGCCGAACAGAGGCGCGGCAAGATTGAGCAGCGGCACGCTGGCGAAGAGCGCGACGAGGACGCCTGAAAGGAAGATGCGCGCCTTATGCGTCTTGCGCAGGGCGCGGGTTTCAATGGGGCCCAGATGGCGCAGCGCCACCAGTTCGAAATATTCCCGGCCGAGCAGATAGCCATTCACAATCCAGAACAAAATGAGATTGATGCCGGGCAAAAGATAGAAGGGCAGCGCGCAGATATTGACCACGATCAGGATGGCGGTGAAGCGCAAGCCCACGATCAGCGATTGCAGGAAGGGCTGGTCGCGCCCGGCAGAATCAGCCGGATAGTCTTCCGCCTCCACCTTGCCTGCCATTGATTCAAGAAAGAAGGCGGCAACGAGCGTCGTTACGGGAAAGACAAGCGGGATCAGCACAATCACTGCGAAGAAGCGCAGCAGAATGTCGATGCCGGTGTTGAGATAGGCGGAGGCGAACTGGGGCAGATAGCCAAGCGCCGCCTGAAGAGTGACACCCAGCACGAACAGTGTCACCAGCGCCAGAGCAAGGGAAATCCATAGCACCCGGCGGAACGGCGGCGAAAAGGTCTGTCTGAGGGCGCGCAGCGCGTCGGGGATCATGGGCCGTCACTGGTTGGGTTCGAGCTCTGAAATGAGACCTCAAATATGGCGGCACGATGGGGGATTGGCCGGATTTTGTCCAGCAGGCGAGATTGCCTATAGTCCCCGCCCGGAATCGATGATCATCCGGTGTTAACCGGTTATGAGAAAGAGCAAGCGTAATGGCGGATATCAGGTTTGAGGTTGCTGGCATCGGCAATGCCATCGTGGATGTGATTGCCGAGGCGGGTGACGGGTTTCTGGCCGAAAACGGCATCGCCAAGGGCGGCATGACCCTGATTGACGAAGCCCGCGCCAATGCGCTTTACGCGGCTATGCCCCCCGCCATCGAGGTTTCTGGCGGTTCCTGCGGCAACACCATTGCGGGCGTTGCCGCGCTCGGCGGCAGGGGGGCCTATTTCGGCAAGGTCCGCAATGACCAGCTCGGCGAAGTCTTTACCCACGATATCCGTTCGCTCGGGGTCAGCTTCGAAACGGCGCAGGCGACAGAAGGTCCCGCGACCGCGCGCTGTCTCATTCTGGTAACGCCCGACGCCCAGCGCAGCATGAGCACCTATCTGGGCGCCTGCGCGGGGCTGGGGCCAGACGACATCGACGAGGATGTGATCGCGGCCTCGGCCATCACATATATGGAAGGCTATCTATGGGACCCGGAGGGGGCCAAACAGGCCTTCCTCAAGGCCGCCGCCGCCGCTCACCGGGCAGGCCGCAAGGTATCGCTTTCCCTGTCCGATTCTTTCTGTGTCGACCGGCATCGCGATGATTTCCTGCGCCTCGTCCGCGACGAGGTGGATATCCTGTTCGCCAATGAGTCCGAGATTCTCTCGCTCTACCAGACGCAGGACTTTGACGAGGCGCTGGCGCTGGCGCGCAAGGATTGCTCATGGGCGGCGCTGACCCGCTCCGAGGCGGGTTCGATGATCATCGCCGATGGCGAGGTGCACAAGGTGGCAGCGGTCCGGCCCGAGCGGCTGCTCGACACGACCGGCGCGGGCGATCTCTATGCCGCGGGCGTGCTCTATGGCATTGCGAAGGGTTTTGATCCGGTAACGTCCGGCAAGCTCGGCTCGCTGGCGGCATCGGAGGCTATCAGCCATTTCGGGCCTCGCCCGCAGACCTCGCTGAAGACGTTGGCCGAAACTGCCGGCCTTCTTTAAGGCAGATTCAGCAGCTTGCCCCTTTCAGCCACCGGTTGATGCGGGTTTCTTCAAATCCGGCTTTGATCCGGTGACGGGAAGGGGGATATCCTGCTGAAGCGTCATTTTATGACTTCGATTGCGACAATAGTGGCCCTTCTGGGAAGGGGCGCCTCCGCTACGGATACAGGTTCTGACGCCATCGAACCCATAATGAAGGGCTGAACAGCGCTCAGGTATGAGATCTCGGGTGCGCCTGATCGTAAATGTCGAGCAGGCGCCTTGAATCGACTTCAGTGTAGATCTGGGTGGAGGAAAGGCTCGCATGGCCGAGCAGTTCCTGAATGGCGCGCAGATCGCCGCCGCCTGCCAGCAGATGGGTGGCGAAACTGTGCCTGAGCGCATGGGGGGTGACGCTGGGGGCAAGGCCGAGGCGATCGCGCAAATGCTGAACCAGCAGTTGCGCCTGACGCGCGCCCATCGGCCCGCCGCGCGTGCCCACGAAAAGCGGCCCTTCCGTATCAAGCGCGAGCGGACAAAGTGTGAGGTAGGTGTCGACGGCTGAGCGTGACACCGGCAGCACCGGCACGATGCGCTCCTTGCCGCCTTTGCCCATGATCCTGATCGTCTCTCCCAGCGGGGCCTGTCCGCGCAGCAGACCCAGCGCTTCCGAAATGCGCAGGCCGCAGCCATAGAGCAGCGTCAGCAGCGCCGCGTTGCGCGCCGCTACCCAGGGTTGTTTTGCCGTATCCCCTGTTTCCGCGATGAGCGCGCGCGCGTCCCTGACATTGAGCGGACGGGGCACGCCGTGGGGGATTTTAGGTGTGCGCAGCGTCTTGAGGCGCGGGTTTTCCGCGATGCCGGTCCGCTCCATGAATTTGTAGAAGGCGCGGATGCTGGAAACGGCGCGGGCGAGACTCCGGCTGGTCAGTCCCTCGCGCTGGCGATGGGCGAGAAAAGCCCGGAAATCCCGCGTGTCGAGGGCTTCCAGATTTTTCACGCCGGGCGGCCCCTCAAGGTGGTCGCTCAGGAATTCGCAGAAGCGGGTGAGATCGCGGAAGTAATTCTCAATGGTGCGTGGGCTCGCCCTTCGTTCGCTGGAAAGATAAGCGAGAAACCGCCGGGCGACGGCACGGGTGTCATCAGCGGCGGCAAGGCCGCGCGCCATATCGTCGAAGACGAGCGCCCTCCCGGCCGCATTGGGGCTGAGCCTGAGCGGGATCAGAGCGCCCTCGCGCCCTCGCCCAGCCAACGGCGCAGGGCCCGCTCGACGACATGGGCAAGGAATTCGAGGAGATCGCTGCCCTGTTCAGGGTGAAACTGTTCGGCGTTGGCAGCCCCCAGCGCCAGCAGGGCGGGAGGAAGGTCCGGCGCAATGATGAGGCGCACCAGAGCCTCAGAGCGGACGGCAGGTGCGAGCGGGCCGAAAATCGCCTTGTTCCCGACGATATGGGCGGAAAGCCGCAGGCTTTCGAGGCCGCCGCCCATCATCCGGTCGATCGCGCCCTTTTCGAGCACGCTGATGCCCCTGAGCGGCACGGAGCCCCAGAGCGGCGATTCCTCGATGCAGAGCACGGCGGAGGTGAGCGCCACTGTCTTGGAGAGGCCGGAGGGGGCCGCGATATATTCAACGAGCTGTTCGAAGCTGCGGGCGTCGAGCAGCGACAGCACCACCTGATGAACTTGCGCCAGCACCAGCGAGTTGACCGAGGAGGCCTCGATCATTTCGCGCTGCACGTCCTTGAGGTTGCGCACATGCGCCTGAAGACGCGAAATCATGAACTGCTGGAGGTCCAGCACCTGATCGCCGGAGACGGCGCTCGGGGCCACCAGCCGCTCGAACAGATCGACATTGGTGACCAGAAATTCCGGATTGGCCGCAAGGAAGCTTTTCACTTCCTCCGGGCTTGGTCCGGCGCCCTTGGGCTTGGCCTTGTCGCTACGCAGTCCCATTCAGCCACCTGCTGGTGATTCGTTCCTGTTCAGCCCGAAATTCGCAGGTTTTCTGTTAAAAATCACGCATTACCCGCCTGATGGGCTTATCTTCGGGCAGCTACCATGGCCTTATCCGATGGTCTGGCCGGTTTTCTTCCAGTCCGCGAGAAAAGCATCGAGCCCCTTGTCGGTCAGCGGGTGCTTCGCCAGACTTTTCAGCACGTCCGGCGGCACGGTGGCGACGTCGGAACCGGCA
>JAATFR010000398.1 GCA_015655095.1 Hyphomicrobiales bacterium
CGTGGGCCCGGTTGGCGTGGAAAAGGCCGTCATGTAAGGAAATTCCGGGAAGGTGGGAGGTTCAGTCCCCGTCAGGCGGCGTCAGCAGAAAATGGCCGTGGGCCGCCGCGATGGGCTTTGAGCGGTCTTCCTGCCAGGCTTCGACATGGACATTGGCGACGCGTCTGCCCTGTTTGTAGATGCGCGCGCGGGCATAGGTGTCGACCGGGCGGCCCGAGCGCAGATAATCGATAGTGATGTCCACGGGCTTGGGCAGCTTGCCGCTCGAAATCTCATAGGCAAGCTGGATGATGGCGGTCGTTTCCAGAAAAGCGCCGATCGCGCCGCCATGGAGAGCGGGCAGTGACGGATTGCCGATCAGTTCATGGTGAAACTTCAGGATCGTGGTGATTTCGCTGCCCTTGCGGTCCACCTTTATGTTCAGGAACCGGGCATAGGGAATCTGGTCGATGAAGGCCTGAAGGTCTGGCGTTTCGCCCCGCTCGTGGGCCCGGTTGAGAATGTCCATCATGGGGCCTCCTTCCCGAGAAGCTTGTCCAGCTCCAGAGGCGCCGCCTCGGCGCGATTGGCCGCCAGCATGAAGGTGCCGACCGAGGTGGCGATGGGGTCCGCCGGATCCTTGTGGTAGGCGACACCGCGGACAAAGGCGATGTTCCTTGTCAGCTTGTAGCAATGTGCGTGGCAGTGAAGATCCTCGCCGGGCGTGGCGGGTTTCATATAGTCGATGCGAAGATCGAGCGTGGCGATGGACTGGCGTTCAGGAAGCGCAAGCTGGACGGCCGCGCCCGAGGCATTGTCAAGCAATGTGGTGATGACGCCGCCATGAATGACCCCCGTATCAGGATTGCCGACAAGTTTGGCATCATAGGGGATCATGAACCATGCCTGACCTTTGCGGACATCCTCGACCGTCATACCGATGGCCCGGGCATGGGGGACATGCTCAATCAGCGCCTCTTTCATTTTCATCAAGGCAAGATTTCGGGCTGCGGTTTTCTTGTCGGTCATGCTGAACGCTACGTTAAGGCTGAAACTGGATTCGTTCCAAACGGTAGGCGTCATCATGGCGGGCCGTCAACAGCGCTTCTCGGCGCCGGATAACCATAAGGGCGCACCGGGTATCCACCGAAGACGGAACCTCGTCTGGCGGAACCAGGGCGGCCTGTAGCCAGAACCATGGCCATGAGAGGGTAAAATATTCCGTCAACAGATTTAGGCCTGTTTTCCTCTGACGTCCGCCCGGGCGAAGCAACGAGAAGGCTGCTTTACCTGTTTCGACGGGCTACACGGGCGTCTTGAGCCATGGTAGAGTACTCCATTGACTCGTTCTCATAGTAGTTTATCTGGCCTTGATCATGTTTGAAGAATACCGGTTCGCAACCATGGGATATGCGCGGAAGTGGAAGGGCAGCCTGTGAGCGATGCGAGGGTACGGCTTGCCCAGTCGCCGGGTCATGCGCCGGTGGACCAAAGCGACGCCGGGCGTCCGCTTGGCAAACGCGAGCAGACCAAGGTCAACAATCGCGAGGCCATTCTCTCGGCGGCGCGGGCCGTCTTTGCCGAGTTGGGCTATGGCGGCACCACGGTGCGCGACATCATCCGCGGCACAGGGCTCGCGTCAGGCACCTTTTATAATTACTTCAAGAGCAAGGAAGAGGTGTTCGAGGCGCTGATCGACCATAGCGCGCTGCGCATCCGTCCCCGTCTCAAGGCCGAGCGGATCAGGTCGCGAACGTTCGAGGACTTCATCCGCAACGCCTATCGCACCTATTTCAGCTATCTGGTGGATGACCGCACCACCTATGAGATGATGCGCCGCAATGCCGGAACGATCCGTGTACGCATGGATACGGCGGAGGTTCTCGCCACTTTCGAGGAAATCCGGATCTATATCGAAGAAGATATCAAGGATGGCAATCTGCCGCCCGTCGATGCCGATTATCTGATGGCATCCGTGGTCGGCATCGCCATGGAGCTTGGCGACCGGATGTTCCTGCGGGAGAATCCGGACGCCCATGCGGCCGCGGAATTCGCCACGGCCATGGTGTTGCAGGGTTACAAGGCCCTGCCTGTGAACAGGCCCTGAAAGCACGGACACCCTTGCGGGTCCGGCCTGTCTCGTGCTAATCGGAAAATGTCCTTTGGGGAGTAGTCGCCCTCCGCCTGTTGCTTTGCAGGTCGAGAGGGGTGCGTGTCAACAGGCTTGAGAAACGCTCGCAAGAGCGGATTTCGTGGCACGTACGGACTGGAAGATCGCGGCACCAGCGATTTCCGGTTCTGGCAAGACCATTGGCTCTGTCGTGCCCGCAGACCGGGGGGTGCGGCGAGGAGCCATGGTTTATGTCCCGGCCAACGAGTTCGCCCCGATGGAAGTCTTCCTGATTTGCACCAGCGCCGTCGCCATCGCCGAGATTGGCGATCGCACCCAGCTTCTGGCGCTGTTGCTCGCCACCAGGTTCAAGCGGCCATGGCCGGTGATCGCAGGCATTTTCGTCGCCACGATCATCAATCATGGGCTTGCATCCTGGCTCGGCATCGAGATTTCAGGCTGGCTGACGCCGAAGACGCTCTCCTGGCTGCTTGGCATCTCATTCATCGCGACCGGCTTGTGGATGCTCATTCCCGACAAGGCGAGTGACGAGTCGGCCCAGAAATTTTCGCGCTTCGGCCCCTTCCTGACCACGGCGTTCGCCTTCTTCATTGTCGAGATCGGCGACAAGACCCAGATCGCCACCATGGCGCTCGCCGCCCGCTTTAACGATCTGGCACTGGTGGCCACGGCCACCACGTTCGGCATGATGCTGGCCAATGTGCCGGTGGTGTTTCTGGGCAATGCCGCGGCGGAACGGCTGCCGCTCCAGTATGTCCGCACCACCGCCGCCGCGATCTTCTTCGCCCTGGGCGTGCTCGCCATTCTGGAGGCGCTCAACATTTCCATCCCCGGATTCTGATCAGGCCCGCTACAGACAGGCAAGGTTCCTCCCTTTATCGTACCCGCAACGATATTAAAAAAGATGAGGGAGATTCCCATGCGGGCCATGCGCGTCCACACGCTTTGCGACGATATTTCGACGATCAGCCTTGATGAGGTGGAGCGGATC
>JAATFR010000144.1 GCA_015655095.1 Hyphomicrobiales bacterium
CACCCCGCTCCGGCGGGGTTTTTTCATGGGCTATTAAGGGAGATCATCATGAGTGGTGTTGGGACGAACAGCGGCAGCCGCCTGTTCATCGGGCCGACCGTTGACGAGAGCGTCGACACACTGGCCGAATTCGAGGTTCTTGCCTATGTCGAGGTTGGCGAGGTTGAGGACTTCGGCCAGATCGGCGACACATGGGGCGAACAGACCTTCACCGCCGTGGGCGATGTGCGGACGCGGCGCTTCAAGACGACGCTAGACGGCGGCACCACGACCTTCACGCTTGGTCTCGATCTCGATGACGCCGGACAGCAGGCCCTGACGGCGGCCTTCAAGAACAAGTCGTGCGACTATGCCTTCAAGCTTGAAATCCCGATCGACGATTGCGAAAGCCCGGCGGAGATCGTCGAGCTTTATTTCCGGGGGAAGGTGATGGGCAAGCAGATCAATCTTGGTACTGTGGATAATGTCCGCCGCCGCTCGGTTCCCATTGCTGTCAACTCCGATCTGATCGGCGATTGATCGGTCGCGCGACCGGGCGGGGAGGTGTTGTCAGGGCGCCTCCCCGCCGCATTTTCACCCTGACACCTGACGTTTTCCTGACAATGGAGATGACCCCATGGCGACCCCGAAGAAGCCCTCCGCTGATTATGATACTGTCACCATCGATCTTGGCGACAAGACGTATGTGCTGACGCCGACGCTACGTGCGGCCACGAACCTGACGCGCTATTTCGGTAATTTCTCGATTGCCTTCAACCGGCTCGGCGCGCTTGATTTCGATGCGGTTGTTTCGGTTATTCGCGAGGGGATTTCCAGCGACGGCGCCGATGCAAAACGGTTGCCTGAGCGTATATTCCAGCATGGCATCACCGGACTTGTTGGCCCGTGCAGCGAATATATCTCGCTACTGCTGAATGGCGGGAGAAAGCCTGACGATGAAGACGGGTCCGGACTCGACGAGGAGTCGGTCTCAAAAAACTTATGAGCTTTGATGAGTATTTTGGCGTTCTCTATCGCTATGGGACGGGCTGGCTCGGCTGGTCACATGAACAAACCATGGCGACGCCCATGCCCCTTATTCTTGAGGCGCAGGCCGGGCGTATAGAGATGATCACAATGCTCCTCAAGGCTGTATTTCCAACCAAAGAATCCGGCAGATCAAAACCGGAACCGATGACGGCTGAAAAACGCCGTCATGTCGCTCAACGCCTCCTGGGCCTTGCCAGTTCCCACTCGCGCAGAAACTGAGGTCAACTCATGGTTACAATCCGTGAAGACATGCAGGTGGGGCTGGGCGTCTACGATGTTGACAATTTCACCCGCGATCTGAAGCGGGCTGACGATGCGGTCGCTCAATACGCATCCGGAACCCAGTCGGCGACCGACAGGGTTCAATCGCGCCTGGATGCGGTTGCGCGAAAAACGAAGACTGTCGCCGACCAGATAAACGCAAACCTGCGGGTGGCAACGGAATTCAATTACAATGCGCGCGCCAGTGATATTTCTGCCTATGGAAAAACGCTTGACGGACTGAAGGCAAAATATGATCCCCTTGCTGCCGCGGCTGAAAAATACAAGGTCGCGGTTACAGAGGTAACAGTGGCGCAGAAAATGGGCATACTGACCCAGGATCAGGCTACAGCGGCCATCCAGCGGACCAATGCGGCCTATGCGCAGGAAAGCATTGCGCTCCAGTCCGCGCAGAATGGCCTCGACGTCATGCGCGCCAAGATCAATCCCTATGTCGCGGCGCGAAACAGCTACCTGACACAGCAGAAGTTGATCAATGAGGCGTTGAAGATTGGGGCCGTCAACGAGATGGAGGCCGCTCAGGCGATGGAGCGGGCAAAATCCAGTTTTTCAGGGCAACTGACATCGCTACGTAGCACGGGGCAGGCGCTTAATGCGGGTGGAAAGTCCTGGCGGAACTTCGGTGCAATTATCCAGAATGCCGGTTATCAGGTTGGCGACTTCGCGGTGCAGGTGGCGTCAGGGCAGGGTGTGATCCGGCCCTTCATCCAGCAGGGCACTCAAATGGTGTCCTTCTTCGGCGCATGGGGGGCCGCTGTCGGCGCGGCTCTGGCTGTGGCTGGCGCATTTTATGCGGCGCTGGCGGATACCGGCGATGCAACCGATCACCTTGCCGACGCATCCAAAAAAGCTGCCGACGCGCAGGATTTGCTTCAGCAGGTGATGGGCGATTCCATTAAATCAACAATGGACAATCGCGCGCAAGCGTTGCTGGCGGCGCAATCCGCCGAGGCGCAGGCGCGTTCAGAAATCCACCTTGCAGAATCCATTCTGGCGCGTCGGCAGGCGGAGCTTGCTGCGACGCAGACGGCACTCCCGTTCGACGTGACGGGGGCTGGAGCGGATATGGCGAACCGCCAGCGCAGCCAGATCGACGAGCAGATGGCCATCATTGCCGATGCGCAGGCGCGGGTTGAGGATCTGAAGATTGGTATTTCCGAGGTGCTGGCGACGCCAACACAGGAGGCGGCGCAGGCGGCGGACAAGGTGAGGTCCGTGACCGATGCCCTGCGGGAGAATATCACACAGATAGGCCAGTCCGCCCGTGAGCAGGCCATATATAACCAGTTGAAGGCCGCAGGAGTTGACGCAGACAGCGCGGCGGGCCGGGAGATCGCGGCGCTCGCGGGCCGCGAGTATGATTTGCAGGCTGCGCGGAAGATGGGAGAGAAGGCCAGCCAGGATGCTCTGACGGCTGAGAAGAACCTCCAGGCGGCGCGGGGTGCCGCGAGCAAATATATCGATGACATCGCGCGCGAAAACCGCGAACTGCAACTCCAGATCGACGGTCATAAGGAGCTAGTGCCCGCCTTGCAGGATGAGGTGCGGCTGCGTGAGCAGTTGCAGAAAGCCGGGCTTTCGCAAGAAGAACAGGCATCCTACCTCGGGCAACTCAAGGCGGTGACGGACCAGCAGCGCGAACTGAACGAGACTCTCGACGCGCAACAGCAGTTGCAGAAGGAAACCGAGAAGGCGGCCGAAGACGCGCGACGCGAGGCGGAAAAGGCCATCGAGGACCAGACCCGGGCGGCAAACCAGCGGGTTGACGATATCGTCCAGTATGGCGGCGACGCCTTTGCTGACATGTTCGCCGAGAATAGCCGGGGCTGGGCTGGCATGTGGGACAACATGAAGCAGACGGCGCTTCAGACGCTGGCCCGGATCACCGCCGATTTCGCGCTTCGTCCGATCGTCGTCAGCATCGTTGCGGCGACCACGGGCATGGCGCTGTCACAGGACGGCACGTCCATTGTCTCGTCCGCTGCCGCATCGGGGAGCGGTGGCGGCGTGAGTGGACTTGGCAGCCTGACATCGGTCGGCAAGGGGCTCCTGAACAATGGCCTCTACAGCAATACATTGGCCGGATATGGAAGCAGCCTTGCAACATCCAGCCTTGGTCAATCGCTGGGGCTCGGATACACAACGGCAAAAACGGGGCTTCATCTGACCGCGGCGGGAGAATCCCTTTCCGGCGCTTTCGGCAATCTTGGCTATGGCGCGATAGGCGGCATTGCGGGGAGTCTTCTGGGTCTTGGCACAGGCAACCAGTGGGCGAATGCGGGACTCTCGACGGCGGGTTCGCTCGCGGGCTCGATGGCCGGGACCGGCATTGCCGGCGCGCTCGGCATGGGGGCTGCCGCTGGTTCCTGGGCCGGACCTGTCGGCGCGGCCGCCGGGGCCCTTGCCGCCCTTGCGGCTGGCTCACTCTTTGGTGCGAAGAAGTCCGTAGGCCCGGCTATGGGGCTTTCGCTCGATGCTTCCGGCGGACTTTCCATGGTCAGCACCGATAACGGGGCGGACAAGGATGATGCCCAGTCTTTCGGGGACTCCGTTTCAGCTACGGCGAAGCTGCTTCTGGCTGCAACCGGCGGCACGTTCCAGAATGCGGGTCTCGTCCAGACCGCCCGCAATGGCTATGAGGTCTATACGGACGGGGGGCGGACGAATACAGGCGATGATCTCGTCGCCGCGATCAAGGCGCTTTCCGCCGGCGGCATCAAGGGTGGCGACAGCGACATCCTCTCGCTGCTCCAGCGCAGTGACGCCACGTCAGTTGAACAGCTTGTGTCCGACGCCCAGCTTGCCAAATGGATAAAAGACGCGGAGGCGGCGAAAGCCGCCGTTGCCGCCGGGCAGGAAAATTACAGCGCGATCACGGACCAGATAAAGGCGATCACCGACGCCTATGCGGACCAGATCACCCGGGCAAAGCAGCTCGGGCTCGCGACGACGACGCTGACGGAGGCGCGGGACGCTGAATATGATGCGCTGGTTGCCAGCACGCAGGCGGTGATGGATCAGGCGTCGGCTACAGCGTCGCAATTTTTCGATAGCCAGCTTTCGCCCTTGACCCAGTTTCAGGATTCGCTCATGACCGGCAGCGGCTCGACCCTTTCGGCGGTGGACCAGTATGGCTACGCGAAAAAGGCGTTCAGCGATCTGTCGGCCAATGCGGATATGTATTCCTCGGACCAGATCGCCTCCATCGGACAGCAATATTTGCAGGCGGCGCGCGCTTACGGGGCCTCCGGGTCTGTATATCAGGACGCGTTCAAGGAGGTGAACGCGGTGCTTGGCGACCGCATCGACTATCTGAACAGTCAGCAGGATATTGCGGTCAAGGATCTGGGCGCGACGTTCACTCGCAGCATTCAGGACCAGACGCAGGATGTTATGAGCGGGCTCAAGGATGTGTCCGACCAGCTCGCCGTTCTCGTAAAATTAACGAAGGCGGCAAAGGCATGATGTTTCTGGCCCCTCTTGGCACGTTGGCGCTGAGCGAGTTGCCGACGCGCTACCGGCTTGCGACGACGCCCCCTTATGCGCTCCTGCTGGCGGACCCGGACGCTCGCCCGCTGTTCCTCGTTCTGGCCCACCCCTATGACGGCGCAGCGGAAACGGCGGTCTATCTCGCGAGCGAAAGCTACCGGACGCGGCCCGATGACGCGGACCTGTCAAGCCAGCCCTTCGTTTCCCGGTTGAGCAAGAGCTTCCAGATCAACGCCAGCCTTTTTTCAGGGGCGACCCCCTCTGGCGGCGCCTCAAACGCGGGCTCCGAAATAGAGGCGCTGAACGAAGGCCACGATCTCGACGACTGGGCAGACTACGCCTGGGACGGGCGCTCCGTGCAGGTTTATGCCGGACTTCGGGGTTTTTCCTTCGGGGAATTCGGCCTGATCGCGCGCTGGACGGCGGATGGCGTGGAGGTCAGCCGTGCGAGCGGGACGATACATCTGCGCGATCGCAGCGCAATTTTTGAAAAGCAGCTTCAACAGGGGCTTTACGCTGGCACCGGCGGGCGGGAAGGCGGGCCGGATCAGGCGGGCGTTGTGAAGCCGCTGGGGTATGGCTATGTGCGCAACGCGCAGCCGGTGCCGGTTGATCTGGCGCTTGGCATTTATCAACTCCACGATGGTCCCATAAGCTGGGTCCACGCGCTACGAGATAAGGGCGTGCCACCCGGCGCCGGGTGGACTGGCGATTACGCCAGCTATGCAGCACTGGCGGCGGCGACTATGCCCGCGTTCGGCTGGGCCTCCTGCGTCGCAGAGGGCTTTGTGCGCATAAATTTCATGCCGGCGGGGCAAATAACCTGCGATTTTTCGGGCGACGTGACGGGCGGCTATGTGGACAATTGTGCAGCGATCGCGCGCCGAATTGTGACCACAAGGCTCGGCGCTGACAATCTTGCTGATCCCGATGACCTCGATGCTGCGTCTTTCCTCGCCACCGAAACAGCGAACCTGGCCACCATCGGGCTTTATCTGACAGCGACGGCCACGGTGCGCAGCGTGCTTGACGCCATCATGGGCTCGATTTACGGCTACTGGTATCTTGACCGCAGCGGCAGCCTGGCTCTCGGCATCCTCGACCGGCAGTCTGGCGCGGATATATCCATTACCGACAAGATTATCGGGCCTGACGGGGTCTCCATCATCAGCACGGACCCGCCGCCGTGGCGGGTGAATGTGGGTTATGGCAAGGTGTGGCTGGTGCAGCGGGACGCCGATCTGGCGGCGGGGTCGATTTCAGACGCCGACCGCGCTCTCTACCATGATGAATATCGCTACTCCACACTGGAGAGCGCCGAGGTAAAAGCCGCGCACAAGCTCTCCGACACGCTGGATTGGCCGACGCTGCTGGTAAACAAGGCGGATGCGGATGGCGTGGCCGGGCGCATCATGAGCTATTCAACCTCGCCATGGCGGCGTTTCCGGGTGCCGGTCAACCGGGCGAACCTGTCGCTCTGGCTGGATAAGTCGATTCTTCTGCAAAGCGACGATCTGGGGCTTTCTTCTGGCGTGGTTGGCAAGATCGTGTCGGTTTCGGAAGATTATGGCGCAAACACAAGCGAGTATGAGGTTCTGGTATGAGCGCGTGGCAGAGCATCATATTGACGCCAAGGCTTTCTGATCGCGCTATTCTGTCCGCTTCCAGCGCCGCTCCAGCCATGGCTGTGAAAAACCTGCAACGAAAGCAACCCGGCGCGGCGTGGCGACCTACGGGCCTGACGCCCTGGGTTGCGGCGGACCTGCGCTCGGACCAGCCCGTTTCAACTGTTGCGATTATCACACTTAACGCCTCGCCATCGGGCCAATGGCGCATTCGTGGCGCGGCGCTCGCGGGCAATCTCCTTTCGGCACCGGACTACCTCAGCGAATGGCTGCCGCTGCGCCCGGTCGGTGCAACCGACGACTGGCCCATGTATCTGGCCTGGCATTCCGTCGCCTCGGAACGGGCCATTGACTACCTGGTGACGCAGACGGGCGAGAGGATCGTGACGCAGGAGGGGGCCTATCTTGTCGCCTCGGCGCTTGGCGATGGTTCTCTTGAGCCCCTTCGCTACTGGCGTGTCGATTTCAGCGATCCTGATAATGCTGACGGTTTTTTGGATGTGGGGCGGCTTTATCTCTCGCAGGAACTGCCTTTCTCTCTCGGGCCAATTTATGGGCTTTCCATCGGCTATACGACGCAGACGAAAAAGAACAGGTCTGTGGGCGGACAGCGCTATTCTGTCGATGCGCCGAGCGAGCGGCTGTTTGATTTCGAGATCAATTTCGCGACCGAAGACGAGATGTTGGGCGCGGCGCTTGAGGTGGACCTGACCCGGGGCACGTCGAAAGACATTATCGCCATTCTGAACCGCCACGCCAGCGCATGGCAGGCGCAAAAGATTATCTACGGCGAGTTCGCCGGGCTCACGGGCGCGACAGTGCCGGTGCCTGACGGATGGAACAAGCGATACCAGATCGAGGAGCTTCTGCCGTGACTTATTCCATCGGCGCGCGCGTCAAGGAAACCACGACGACGACCGGGACGGG
>JAATFR010000437.1 GCA_015655095.1 Hyphomicrobiales bacterium
CCCGCGGCGGCGGCCGGTTCCGGCTTGGTGCGTGTGCGCAGGCCCAGAACAGCCGTAACGAAAGCAACCAGCGCCAGATAAACGGCAAGAGACGCGAAGGCGAAACCGTGCTGGGTGCCGAACAGCGGAATGGCGAGCGGCCCCGCGGCAAAGCCCGCGCACATGCCTGCGCCATAAAGGCCGGACACTCGCCCCCGCAACCGGTCGGGACAGGACGAATTGAGCCATGCCTCGCTCAGCATGAAGATAAGGCTGGCGCAAAAGCCGAGCAGAATCCGGATGACCGACCAGATCCACACGGAGTCGAAAATCGAGAAGGAAATGAGGCACAAGGAGCAACCAACCAGCGCTCCGATAATGAGCTTGTCACCCCTGACGAGACTGGTCAGCCTGCCGACAAGCAATGTCGCGGTGGCGAGTCCCACCGCAAAGCCCATGGCGTTCAGCCCGATCAGGCTTGCCGACACGCCCTTTTGCTCCAGAACCAGCGAAATCAGCGGATAGGTCAACCCTTGAGCAACGGCAAAGGCCGTGACACCCAGTATGACAGCGCCGATCGCCGCCCAGTCAGGAATAAATTCGTCGGCGGTCATCGCGGAATCATTCAGGAAAAAACGGGCATAAACGCGGGAACATGGTATCCCCGCATTGTAAGACCCCGGCGCAACAGCGCCAGAGCTCACCTCAAGAAAATCTCAGAAAACCTCCGGGCGCGGCGTCATGCCGTCCGCGAATGCCCCGGACTATCCCCGTTTTCAGGACTGGGACGTCTGCCTCAGGGCCGGCACAACGGCATTGGCAATGACCTCACCGAACGCGACAGCATTGCGGGACTCCCTGGATTTCCCGGTTGTCGATTTAAGCGGCAACAGCGGGAAAACCAGCTCCGCGAAACGATAGCATTCCTCCAGATGCGGGTAACCCGACAGAATGAACCGGTCGATGCCCAGATCGATATATTCCTTCATCCGGTCCGCCACCTGCTGAGGATCGCCCACAAGGGCCGTTCCCGCGCCGCCGCGCACCAACCCTACGCCCGCCCAGAGATTGGGGCTGACCTCAAGCTGGTCGCGCCGCCCCCCATGCAATTGGGCCATGCGCCGCTGGCCTTCGGAATCATGCCGGGCAAAGGTTTTCTGCGCCAGCGCGATCGTTTCATCATCCACATATCTGATGAGGTCGTCCGCGGCGCGCCAGGCCTCCTCCGCCGTTTCACGCACAATGACGTGGAGCCGGATGCAAAAGCTCAGGGTGCGGCCCCGAGCCGCCGCCAGCGCCTTCATCTCGTTGATTTTGGCCGCCACATCGGCAGGCTTCTCGCCCCATGTCAGATACACATCGACATGCTCGGCCGCGATTTCCTGACCGACGCCTGAGGAACCCCCGAAATAGATTGGCGGATAGGGAAACTGCTCGGCCGGATAAAAAAGTTTCCCGCCCTCAACCTGCAGATGATTCCCCTTGAAATCGACCGTCTCCCCCCGCATCAGCGCTTTCCAGATATGCAGGAATTCATTGGTCACGGCATAGCGCTCGGCGTGATCCATGAACACGCCATCGCCACGCAGTTCCACCGGATCGCCACCGGTTACGATATTGATGAGCAGGCGCCCTTCCGAAATGCGGTCGAGCGTCGCCGCCATGCGCGCGGCAACGGTGGGTTCCTGAAGGCCGGGGCGCAAGGCGACGAGAAAACGCAACCGCTTTGTCAGCGGCGCCAGGGCCGAGGCGATGACCCAGGAATCCTCGCAGGACCGGCCGGTGGGCAGCAACACGCCGAAATAGCCCAGTTCATCAGCCGCCTGTGCAATCTGCCTGAGATAACCGATCGAAACGTGCCGCGCCCCGGTATCGGACCCCAGAAAATGCCCGTCGCCATGCGTCGGCAGGAACCAAAGAACGTCCGCCTCTCCCCCCGCTGAACCAGCATGATCAGACATTATCGAAGCCTTTCTTCTTCTACGCTAACAAGCGCTCACTTGCCCGAGCACAAACCGCAGCCAGTCGGCTCATCATCTTTATGCTTAAACTCATAAATCCATATCTATTAGATATACAAAAGCTCGCTCCGACAAGATGGAACCCATGCGGCCTCCCGCCCCATGAAGCATGAGAAGCTGTCCGGCATTACACTGAAAACGCGCAATAAAATTCTCATCTACCAAACCCGGAAGCGCGTGCATTTCAATGTCTCCGCCACCATGCCCTGCATGCTGGCCTTAGCCGGGAACATGGGTGCTCAGGTTGCGCGTCAGAGCCGGCGCGCCGGCTGAACGGCGGAAACGGGCGTGGACACGCAAGACTACTCGTACGAGAGTAAATTTATGTCAAGTATCCGGCTCTACATCCTAGGTGTGCTCGCCGATGAGGGCGAGATGCACGGCCACCAGATCCGCCAGCTTGCGGACAAGGAGTACGTCACCCTGTGGACCGACATTTCCGTCGGCGCCCTTTACGGCGCGCTCAAGCGCATGGCGCACGAGGGGCTCATCGAGGAGTCTAGTACCGAGCGGGAGGGCGGCTACCCCGAACGCCAGATCTGGCGGATCACCACCGCGGGCCGCACTGCTCTCGCCCGATTGCGCGATGAGGGGCTCGGCGAAGTTGTGTTCCGCCCCGACCCGTTCGATCTCGCGATGTCGCGACTGGACCGCGGCCGGCTCGACGAGTTCCCGGCCGTGCTGGAACTCCGCCTGCAACGGCTGCGCGCGATGCTCGCCCATGAGCGCGTCAAGATCGGGCAGATCTCGCAGAACCTGAGCGTGAACGAGAAGTTCGTCGTGCGCCACCGCGATGCCCGGCTCGAGGCCGAGATCGCCTGGCACGAGTCGCTGCTGGAGAGTCTCCCCGAGATCCTCGCCGACGAGAAGAAACGTCAAAAGGAGAACCGCCGATGACGGCCCGCGCTGAGCCGTTTTCGCCTGGCCTACGCCGATCGGTGGGGTGGTGATGATCGGCGCGTCGTTGTCGTTTCTGGACTCGACGATCATCAACGTCGCCCTGCACATCCTCTCGGTCGACTTCCACGCCGGACTGGGGACGGTGCAGTGGGTGGTGACCGCCTACCTGCTTGCGCTCGCGGCGGTCATCCCTGTGACCGGCTGGGCGGCCCGCCGGTTCGG
>JAATFR010000162.1 GCA_015655095.1 Hyphomicrobiales bacterium
CAGAGCACCAGCGTGGCGATGAGCCAGAGCCGGTATTCGCTGGCCGGGGCCGCGAAGGCCAGAGCGATGAAGATAAGCGTCGTCAGCGCCTTGAAGGGCGCATAGAGGCGCTTGTTGCCTAAGCAATCGAGCAAAATGGCTGTAATGGCGCTGACGGCGGCCGCAATGGCCAGAATAGTGGCAGGCATGATCATGTTCCCCCGGCTTTCCCGACACCATCAATGAGTCGGGCTTCAAGGCCAAGCGCTTTCGCTTTGCCATTTCGATGGCGGGTGGGATTGATCGGCGATGACGCAGGGCTATCTGTCAGGATAGAGTTGCCGCGGGGCATTTTTGCTGGAAGGCGCCAACACAGGACTGGTCCGTGACTCCATCCCTCATTCGCTTCTGTCCCTGGCTTGACCGGCGTGGGGGGCTTTCCCCCTTGAGAACCTTCACCTTCATCGGCCTGTTCGTGCCGGGGCTGGATATCGGCTGGCGGCTCTATGCCGGTCTGCTGGGCGCCAATCCGCTGGAGAGCGCGATCCATCTGAGCGGGCTCTGGGCGATCCGCTTCCTGTTCATTTCCCTTACACTCACCCCGCTCACGCAATTGTCGGCCACGCCCCGCTTCATCGAGGTGCGGCGCATGGTGGGCGTTGCCGCCTGCGCCTATGCGTTCGGCCATCTGGGGCTTTATGCGGCCCAGCAATCGTTCGACCTGGCCAGGGTGGTCAGTGAAATCGTCCACCGGATCTATCTCGCCATCGGCTTTGCCGCCCTGCTCGGGCTTGGCGCGCTCACCGCCACCTCCACCGACGCCATGGTGAAGCGGCTGGGCGCGAGACGCTGGCGGCAGCTCCACAAGCTCGCCTATCTGATCGGGCTGATCGCGACCATTCATTTCTTTTTGCAGGCCAAGCTTGAGGTGATGGAGCCGACCATCATGTTCGGACTGCTTGCATGGCTCATGGGCTATCGCCTTCTGCGCCTATTCTTCGTCGTCAGGGGATGGGGGCTTGCTGGCGCGGCGGCGGGACTGGCGCTGCTGGCAGGGCTCGCGACGGCGCTCGGCGAGGCGCTCTATTTCAACCTCAAGACCGGCGTGGCGATGCCGCGGGTGCTAAGCGTCAACCTCTCGACGGTGGCGGGGCTCAGGCCCGGACCTCTTGTCGCTCTCATCGCGCTTTCGCTGGTGATCGTGGCGCTGGCCCTGCGCCTTGCACTCAACCCGGCAAGGCTTCCTTCCCGGGCAAGACCAGCTTCCCGGGGTTGAGGATATTCTTCGGGTCGAGCGCGCGCTTGAGTGTGCGCATCAGCTCCATTTCAACAGGGTCCTTGGTCGCGGCGATCTCGTCGCGCTTCATCCGGCCGACGCCATGTTCCGCGCTGATCGAGCCGTCATAACGGCGCACAATGTCATGAACGATCCGGCTCATCTCGTCCCAGAGCGCCAGATAGGCCGCCTTGTCCATGCCGATGGGCTGGGTCAGGTTGAAATGGATATTGCCGTCGCCAATATGGCCGAACGGTACGGGGCGAATGCCCGGCAGTCGTTTCCCGACCGCCGCACTCGCCTCGGCGATGAAGGCGGCGACTGACGACACCGGCACCGAGACGTCATGCTTGATGCTGCCGCCTTCAGGACGCTGGGCGTCGGACATATCCTCGCGCAGACGCCAGAAATCCGTTCTCTGACGGCCCGACCGGGCAATCGCGCCATCGCTGACAAGGGCGAGGTTTATGGCGCGCTCCAGCAGGCTTTGCAGGGTTCCATCCAGATTGCCACTGTCGCCGGAGGTCAGCTCGACCAGCACATACCAGGGCGAGGACGAGGTTAGCGGATCGGTCGTGCCGGGCGTGTGCCTGAGGCAGAGATCAAGCCCGAAGCGGGGCATCAGCTCGAACGTGGAAACGAGCCCGCCCGACATGTCGTCGGCGAGCCGGAGCAGGGCGACGGCGGCCTCGACATCAGGCACCGCGACAAAGCCGGTCGCGACGGCGCGGGGGCGGGGATAAAGTTTCAGCACGGCGGCGGTGATGATGCCGAGCGTGCCTTCCGCGCCCATGAACAGGTGTTTGAGGTCATAGCCCGTATTGTCATTGCGCAGCCCCTTCAACCCATGCCAGATCCGGCCATCGGCCAACACAACCTCAAGGCCCAGCACCAGACCGCGGGCATTGCCATAGCGCAGCACGGCGGTGCCGCCCGCATTGGTCGAAAGATTGCCGCCGATCTGGCAGGTGCCTTCAGAGGCAAGGCTGAGCGGGAACAGCCGGTCGGCGTCCTCAGCCTTTTGCTGGATCGTGGCGAGCGTTACGCCCGCCTCCACGGTCATGGTATTGTTGGTGGCGTCGAGCGCACGGATGGCGTTGAGGCGCTCCAGCGACAAAACCAGCTCTGCGCCGTCTTCAAAGGGGATCTGGCCGCCAACGAGCCCTGTATTGCCGCCCTGCGGCACGATCGGGGTGCCGGTCTCATGGGCGATCTTCATGATGGCGGCGACCTCTGCGGTTGAGGCGGGGCGCAAAACGGCCCTTGTCCGGCCCTGGTAAAGCTCACGCCGCTCAACCAGATAGCGCGCCATCAGGGCGTCATCCTCGATGATCCCGTTCCGGTCGAGCAGAGGGCGCAGGCGGGCGATCACATCAGTCATTCAGATACACTCATGCATTTACTTCGCCCAGAGCGGAGCCGATGTGCCGGAAAAGGACGGGAGGGCATCTTACCCGGCCCCGGCGGGGAATGTCTCCCGAAAGCAACCATGCGCATTTGCCCATTTTGCAGGGATTCCATCATGGCTGGCAAACCCCTATGCTCGGTTAATGACCAGCATTGGACTTAAAAGCTTCGACCATCTCATCGTCGCCGTCCGCGACCTCGATGCCGCGGAGGCGACCTATACGCGGATATTGGGCCGTGCGCCGTCCTGGCGGGGTTCGCACCCCGAGGGCGGTACGGCCAATGTGCTCTACCGCCTTGCCAACATGTATCTGGAACTGCTCTCGCCGGTGGGCGAGGGGTTCTTCGCCGCGGGCGTCCGCCAGCATCTGGAGACGTCGGGCGAGGGGATATTCGGCATCGTGCTCGGGGTCG
>JAATFR010000157.1 GCA_015655095.1 Hyphomicrobiales bacterium
CGCGTCCTCGGCCTTCATGCCGATGACATGGTAGCCGGCATCCACATGATGCACCTCGCCGGTGACGCCGGTGCCGAGATCGGACAGGAAATAGAGCGCGGAATTGCCCACTTCCTCAATCGTGACATTGCGCTTGAGCGGGGCGTTGTACTCGTTCCATTTCAGGATATAGTGGAAGTCGCCGATGCCCGAGGCTGCAAGGGTCTTGATCGGCCCGGCCGAAATGGCGTTGACGCGGATATTGTTGCGGCCGAGATCGACCGCCAGATAGCGCAGGCTCGCCTCCAGCGCCGCCTTGGCCACGCCCATGACGTTGTAGTGGGGGATCGCTTTTTCCGCGCCGTAATAGGTGAGCGTCAGGATCGAGCCGCCGTCCGGCATCAGCCTCTCGGCGCGCTGGCACAGCGTCGTGAACGAGAAGCACGAGATGGCGAGGCTTTTGGTGAAATTGTCGAGGGTCGTGTCGATATAGCGGCCGTCAAGCTCATCCTTGTCGGCGAAGGCGATGGCGTGGACCAGAAAATCGATCTTGCCCCACTTTTCCTCAAGGGTGGCGAAAACCGCGTCCATGCTGGCTGTGTCGGTTACGTCGCAGGGCAGCACGATGTCCGAGCCGACGGAAGCCGCGAGCGGGGTCACGCGCTTGAGCAACGCCTCGCCCTGATAGGTGAAGGCAAGCTCAGCCCCGTGTTCGGCGCAGGCCTTGGAGATGCCCCAAGCTATCGAACGGTTGTTCGCCACGCCCATGATGAGCCCGCGTTTGCCAGCCATAAGGCCGCCGGATGCTGTCCCGGGTGCGCTCATTTGATCTCCAATCGACGCGTCTTCTGACCTGTTAAAGTGAGGCGCATCCTACACAAACCCTCAACCCGGTCCACCTAAAAGGCGGAACGGGGACGATCAGGACAGGAACTTGCCCGTTAAATCAGGAGCTTGGCGTAAAGGTGGTGAAGTCTAGCGCGATTCTATCCCCGTTCTTTCGATTTCCGGCGTACCCGGCGGGGCCGGAGGCGGGAGGTTCGGGCCGCCCCCCTCTTTTGTGACGGAGGCCGGGGCCGGCGGGGCTGGAAGGGTCGGAACGAGCCGTTTCAGTCGCTCAAGCGCTATCGTGTTGCCACCCTGCGCGGCAAGCCCGTACCAGCCAAGAGCGACAGGCAGAAACTTTTCAACGCCGGTGCCGGTCTCATAGAGCACCCCCAGATTGTACTGTGCTTGTGGCAGCCCGAGGCGGGCGGCCACGAAAAACCAGAAAGCGGCGCTTTCCGGCTTTTTGGGAATGCCGTCTCCGTTGAGATACATGAAGGCGGCGTTGAGGGCGCTGCCGGATTGGCCGGCGCTTCCCGCCCGTTCATAAAAATAGAGCGCGCGTTCCGGGTCCCGCTTCGTGCCAAGGCCGCGCCGGAGCAGATGCCCGACATTGCGCATGGCGGATATGTCGCCATTTTGGGCAAGGGGCAGCCATATCTGGAAGGCGGCGGCATAGTCGCCAGCCTTGTAGCGATCGAGCCCTTCAGCGAATTTCCTGGGGTCGGTCTGCGGCACCTTTCCCGCTTCAATAGCGGAAGAAACGGTCAAAGGAGTCGCTGCCCGGCACTCCGCCGCAGCTCCCATGAGAGCTGCGGCGCAGGCCAGGCCAAGAAAGGGGCTCCACAGGCTGAAAGTCATACTAATTAGTCGCTAATAATCTTCCAGGTTCCATCCTGTTGCCGGCAGGCGGTGCCATAGGCCTTCTGGGTCTGGCCGCCAACCACCACGGTCTGCTGATATTCGCGGCAATACTGGCCATTGCTGCTCTGATAGGCAGGCTGGGGAACGACCGTGCCGGAATTGCCTGAATCGGGATTGCGCCAGGTGGCGGGTACGCCGGAGCGACCGTTTTCAAGGCTCGATGTGGTCGTCTGCTGCATATAGGTGCGGTCAGCGCGGTCAAGCGACTTGCCGATCGCGCTGCCCGCCAAGGCACCGAGCAGAACGCCAGCACCCGTGGCCCAGAGCCGGCCGCTGCCGCCACCGATCTGTGAGCCGGCAAGTCCGCCAATCGCCGCGCCGCCCAGCGTGCCGATGCTCTGCTTGGGGCCCGCGCCCGTGTCGCAGGCTGCCAGCGACAGGGCCACCAGGGGAATTGCGATAAATTTCAAACGCTTCATAAGTCTCGTCCCTTGAACCGCGTAACGGGATATTGCGCCTTGCGGGCGAACATCCCCCTAACACCTCGATAGGCCCATAGATAAAGGGCATAATATGGCCGGATTGATGGTCCGATTATGGCATAATTTGCAATTCCAGCCACGTGTTGCATGAATCTGCCATCACTCTTGCTCGGAAGGAATAATATCTGTCACCAGCTGGAGATACTACACCCTTTAGTACGGTCCCATTGGTATGATTCCGATGTGACGCCTGAAAGCCCGTCCAATCCAAGAATGAGACCATTTCCATGAGTTTGAACGCGAACGAAGACCCATTCCGTCTGTTTCAGGAATGGCTTGATGACGCGACTGCCAGCGAGCCGAATGACCCGAACGCCATGGCGCTGGCAAGTGCCGATGCCGATGGCTACCCGGACGTGCGCATGGTGCTGCTCAAGGGCTTCGATGTGAAAGGTTTCGTCTTTTATACAAATCTGGACAGTGCCAAGGGCCGGGAACTGGCGGCCAACTCCCGCGCGGCGCTCTGCTTCCACTGGAAGTCGTTGCGCCGCCAGGTGAGGGTGCGGGGGCCGGTTTCATCCGTGACCGACGACGAGGCAGATGCCTATTTCGACAGTCGGCCTCGCGACAGCCGGATCGGGGCCTGGGCCTCGCGCCAGTCGCGGCCGCTGGAAAGCCGGTTCGAGCTCGAAAAGGAAGTGGCGCGCTACACGGCCAAATTCGGTATTGGTAAAATTCCCCGCCCGGATCACTGGTCGGGTTTCCGCATTACACCCCTTTACATCGAGTTCTGGGCCGATCGTCCGTTCCGTCTGCACGACCGGCTGGTCTATGAGCGCGACGACGCGCAGTCGGCGTGGCGCACCTCGAAACTTTTCCCCTGAAAGGGCCTGAATGCCTGCCCAAACTCTGACAGTGGACAAGGAGACAGCCGCGCGCCTGATGCGGCGGGCGACTCTCTTTGCCGTCGCAGCCGGGGTGTTCCTGACCCTCATCAAGGCGGGCGCCTGGATGCAGACGGGCTCCGTTTCCATGCTGGCGGCCCTGTTCGATTCGCTGGTCGACGCTATTGCCTCGCTCATCAATTTTCTCGCCGTGCGCCACGCGCTGACGCCGGCGGATGCCAAGCACCGTTTCGGCCATGGCAAGGCGGAGGCGCTGGCCGGGCTTGGCCAGTCCTTTTTCATTCTGGCGTCGGCGGGTTTCATCCTGTTCGAGGCGATAACCCGGCTGGCCACGCCGCAGCCGGTTGGGTCGGCGCTTGTCGGCATCGTGGTCGCCGGTATCGCCATCCTTGTGACGATTGCCCTGGTGCTCTATCAGCGCCGCGTCATCGCGCGCACCGGTTCGCTCGCCATCTCGGCGGATTCGCTCCATTACAGCGGCGACCTCCTCATGAATGCCGCGGTGATCGGCGCATTGCTGCTGGGAAGCTTTGCCGGGATCGGCTGGGCTGACCCCGTTTTCGGCATCGCCATCGCCTGCGCCATCATCGTGAGCGCGTGGCGCATCGTTCGAGGCGCGCTGGACCAGTTGATGGACGGGGAACTTTCCAATGAGGACCGCGAGGCGATCCTCGCCCTTGCTCTCTCCCATGAGGGCGTCGTCGACATTCATGAACTGCGCACACGGTCGTCGGGCATTCATGTCTTCATCCAGCTCCATCTGGACCTCGACCCCGGCCTGAGTTTCATCCGGGCCCACCAGATTTCGGATTTGGTTGAAAAGCAGATCATGGCGAAATTCCCGGGCAGCGAAGTGCTGATTCATCAGGACCCGGTGGGCTATGACGGCCCCCGGCCCACGCCGCCGGAATGACGGCGATGGGGGGGCAGCGGGAGGTGCGGGCCTTCCTCGGCAGGCCGTCCAGCTATGGCTTGAAGGAGGGGGAAACGGTCGAGCAGATCGAAACCCATATCTCACGGATCTTTCTGGCGGGAGAACATGCTTTCAAGCTGAAAAAGCCAGTCTTGATGAGCTATCTGGATTTTTCCACCTGTGCGCTGCGCAAGGCGGCCTGTGAGCAGGAACTGATGCTCAACCGGCGTACAGCGCCGGAAATTTATGAAAAAATCATGCCCATCCTGCGCGCGGACGATGGTCTTCATCTGGGCGGCGAGGCGGGCGAGATCATCGACTGGCTGGTGGTTATGCGCCGTTTCGATAATCAGGGCCTGCTTGCCCGGATGGCGGAAGCGGGAACGCTTGATCTGGCCCTGATCGAACAGGTCGCCATCGAGACTGCGCGCCTCCATGCGACAGCGAAGCATCATCCCGAGGCGGGTGGGGCCGATGTTCTGCGCGCGATTGCCGCAAGCAATCTGCGCTCGTTCGAGCCTGCCATGGGAAAGTTGCTCTCGCGCCCTGCCATTCTGGCGCTTTACG
>JAATFR010000182.1 GCA_015655095.1 Hyphomicrobiales bacterium
ACAAGCTGCTGGCAAAGGCGGGCATAATATTGCGAGGCAAAGAGCGGCCTTGGCCCCTGCGACTGCGCCTCATCATTCTCCACATCGTAAATCATGATGAGATCGAGATCGGAGCCTGTGCTCATTTCCTCGCTGCCAAGCTTGCCCATGGCAATGACAACGCATTCGCCCCCTGGCATGGCCCCATGGCGCTCGACAAGCTGGGCTTCAGCCACTGGCACCATGGCTTTGACCAGTTCACCCGCCAGTGCCGCATAGGCCGGTCCCGCCTCCTCCGCGTCGGCGCTTCCCGTCAGCACGCGAACGCCGAGACGGAAGCGATAATCACGCGCCCAGACACGCGCGAAATCGAGCACGTCCTGATAGTCGCGAGCGGGCCCAAGCGCCCGGACCAGACTTTCCCGCAACACCTCGTGGTCCGGCAGAACCGTGAAAAAATCCGGCGCAAGCACGGCATCGAGCACAGCCGGATTCTGACTCAGATATTGGGCCAGCCGCGGCGCCGTTCCACAGATGCCCGCCAGCAGCGTCAGCAGACTGGGATTTGAATAGAACATCGAGAAAAGCTGAACGCCCGCAGGGAGTCCAGTCAGGAAACGGTCGAAATGTGTGAAGGCCCGGTCAGGATCTGAGGTCTGTCCCAGCGCCTTCAACAGCTCCGGCATCAGGGCGGTCAGCAGTTCGCGCTAACGAGGAGAGCGCGGTGCCGCAAAACGGCCGGTATGCCAGCCGCGCACAATATGCGAAATCTCCGAGGCCTGATGAAAACCGAGCCTGCGTAGCGTTTCCAATGTTTCGGGATCATCCTCCGTCCCGGTGAAGACAAGGCTGCCCCCATCCTCCGCGAGCGAAGGCGCCGTTTCAAAAAGCTGGGCGTAATGCGACTGCACATTTTCCAGATGCCGTGTCAGCACCAGGGCAAACGCATCGCGCGTCTCAAAGCCCATGAAACAGGCAACGTGATCCAGTCCGCTGTCGCTTGAGGGAAGCGTCTGGGTCTGCTCGTCATTGATCATCTGCAGGCGATGTTCGAGCGTGCGCAGAAACCGGTAGGCCGCCTCCATCTCGCTTGCCGTCTGGTCGGAAATCCATTTCTTTTGCGCCAGCATATAAAGCATCGGCACCGTCGCCTTGCCACGCAGGTCGCGATCCCGCCCACCCGCGATCAACTGCTGGGTCTGCACGAAAAATTCGATCTCACGGATGCCGCCACGTCCAAGTTTTATATTATGCCCTGCAACTGCGATATGGCCATGGCCTTGCACCGCATGGATCTGGCGCTTCATGGAATGAATGTCGGCGATGGCGGCAAAGTCGAGATTGCGCCGCCAGATATAGGGCTCCAGCCCCTTGAGGAAACGCGCTCCGGCTTCAAGATCACCCGCCACAGGACGTGCCTTGATGAAGGCGGCGCGCTCCCAGTTCTGCCCGCGGCTCTCATAATAAATTTCGGCGGCTGGCAGCGACACGGCGATCGGCGTTGCACCGGGATCGGGCCGCAGGCGCAGGTCTGTGCGAAACACATAACCCTCGCCGGTGCGCTCCTGCATGATCCTGACCAACCCCTGGCCCAGCTTCACACAAAATTCGCCGTCATAAATTCCTTCCTTCAGCGGCAATGTGTCCGGCTCATAGAAAATGACCAGATCGATGTCGCTCGAATAATTGAGTTCACCCGCGCCATATTTTCCCATGCCGAGAATGACAATGCCGCTTTCCGCGCAACAAGCCGTTTCCGGCGGCACCAGCAATTGCCCCTTGCGCGCCGCTTCTCTCACCAACCAGTCGAGCGTCACCCGCACACAGACATCGGCAAGTCGGGTCAGGGCATCCGTCACCTGCTCCAGCGTCCAGATGCCGGTTATATCGGCGGATGCGACCAGCACGGCGTGTTTCGCTTTCGCCAGCCGCAGGAGTTTCATGAGCGTTGCCTGATCGGGCGCGTTGATCGCATCCGCTGTTTCCCCGATCAGACGGTCCAGCGCCTGCGAGGGAGACACACAGAAAAGCGCCTCGATCCATTCTGGATGCACCTTGAGCAGACGCGCCAGATAGGAGGAGTTGCCCGTCAGCGCCGCTATCAGAGCGCGAACACCCGGGTCTTCAAGAACGGCGGCGGAGCGTTCATCATGGGAGAAATAGGCCAGCTCGAAATCGGCGCGGGTCCCATCGAACGGCTTGGGGGCCTGCTGGCCTTTCTCCTCTGGCGTCGCCTCCATCATTCTCACCCTCCTGTTCCGCTCAGCCAGACTAGCAGAGAGATCAGCCCGTCATCACCGGAAAGATCAGCGTCACTTTCAGGCCCGGGGCATTGTCCGCCAGTTCAACCCGGCCGCCATGGAGGCGCGCGGCGGCGGAGACGAGGCTGAGGCCAAGCCCGCTGCCCGGCGTGTTGCGGCTGGCCTCCAGCCGCACGAACCGGTCGAGCACCCGGTCGCGTTCCTCCGGCGGCACGCCCTCGCCATGATCGCCCACCGAGATGGCGACATGCCCGTTTTGCAATAAGGCACTGACTTCAACGAAGGCGCCCCCCTCACATTCCACCGGGCGCCCATGCTTGATGGCGTTGTCGATCAGGTTGGAGAGCGCGAGAAACACCAGTTCGCGATTGCCCTTGATGGCAAGCCCATCCGTGACGCTGGTGTGCAGTTCAAAACCATTTTCTTCCAGCAGCGGCTCATAAAGCTCGACGATGTCGCGCACGATGTCGGAAATGTCGATGGTGGTCATAGCCTCGCGAGCCGAGCCCGCTTCCGCCCGCGCGATCATCAGCAAGGCGTTGAACGTGCGCAAAAGCTGGTCCGCCTCACCAATGGTGCGTTCCAGCACCGAGCGGTAATCCTCCCGCGACAGGTCATCCGCCATCAGGCTGACCTCAAGCCGGTTGCGCAGGCGGCTGAGCGGCGAGCGTAGATCATGCGCCACATTGTCGGTGACCTGCCGCATCCCCGTCATCAGTTTCTCGATCTGGTCGAGCATGGCGTTAAGGTTGAGCGCAAGCTGGTCAAGCTCATCGCCCGTCCCCGCGACGGGCAGACGCCGCCCCAGCTCGCCCTGCATGATATCGCGGCTGGTGCGGTTGATGGCGTCGACGCGAGCCAGCATGTTGCGGCTCATCAGCAGGCCGCCTATGAGGCCGAGGGCGACCGTCAACGCCACCGCCCAGACAAGGGAGCCGGTGATCAGATGCTCGACGCCTTTACGTTCCTGAATGTCGCGCCCGACAAGAAGGTAAAAGCCCTCCGGCAGCATGAAGGCGCGGGCGCGGGCGGCCTTCACCACGATCTCGCCCTCCGCTGTCTTGCGGTTGTAGCGAAAGTCGATCCAGCCATCCTCCCCCGGCTCCACCGAGGGGCGCGCGGTCAGATTGCCCGCCAGCATATGGCCGCCGGGACCCAGCACGAGATAAAGGCTCTGATCGGGATCACGCGAACGCTGGATAACGGTGTTGACCAGCAGCGGCAGGCCGCCTTGCGCATATTGCTCGGCGAGGCCCGTGATTTCGCTCTGTACCGCCTCGTCGGTCTGGCGCACCAGAAAGCCCGCTGTATTCCAGTAGACATAGGCCAGCACCGCCGCCGCCGAAATGGCGAAGAGCGCCAGATAGATCACCGCCAGACGAAAGGCAGTAGTCTTGATGAGCTTAATCAGCGGCACGAAGTGAATATCCTGCGCCGCGCACCGTATGCAGCAAGGGTTGCTTGTAATTCTTGTCGATCTTCGAGCGCAACCGGGAGATATGCACGTCAATCACATTTGTCTGCGGATCAAAATGATATTCCCAGACATTTTCAAGCAGCATGGTACGCGTCACCACCTGGCCTGCATGCTTCGTCATATATTCGAGCAGCCGGAACTCGCGCGGCTGAAGGTCGATTTCCTCGCCCGCCCGCATCACCTTGCGCGCCAGCAGATCCACTTCGAGATCCGCCACCTGAAGGCGCGTACGCACCTGATCGGGGTTGGCCCGGCGTGCCAGCGCGTCGATGCGCGCCAGCAGTTCAGCAAAGGCATAGGGCTTGGTCAGATAATCGTCGCCGCCAG
>JAATFR010000426.1 GCA_015655095.1 Hyphomicrobiales bacterium
AAGGATATTGCTTCAGCCCCCAACCAGAAACTGGTGTTGATGCCGCTTGAAGCATCGAGCCTGATCGGCGCTATCGGGGGCATCGGCGAACTTGCCCGCGAGGCTTTCGGTGGTTCGGGAAGCGATGGCGGTGGGCGGGAACCTTCATCTTCATTTAACCGGCCTGGACTCTCGCCACTGATGGGCGCGACGTCTCCCCAGCGGGCGCCTTGGGCCGGATCCGTCCCCTCTACCGGCTCGATACCCAAAGACGAGCAGGAAAGCTGACAATGTCGGAGCTTGCCGGTCTGCTCGGGAATTGGCTGTGGTGGATTGTAGCTATTGTGCTTGCCGTGCTCGAGCTGGTTGTGCCGGGCATTTTCTTTATCTGGTTTGCCATCGCGGCGTGCGCGCTCGGCATTGCGGTTTCTTTCTTCACCTTGTCGATTGCATGGCAATTGTCGTTATTTTCGGTGATTTCCCTGCTTTTTCTATGGTTCTCGCGTCGCGTCTTCACGCGCAGGGAGGCCATTAATGATCAACCCTCACTCAATCAGCGGGGCGAGGCTTATGTCGGGCGGGTCTTCACGCTGGAAGAAGCCATCGTGAACGGGCGTGGCAAAATAAAGGTGGGGGATAGTGTCTGGCCGGTAGCAGGACCGGAGCTGGCGGCGGGGACAAGGGTGCTGGTTACAGCGGCGACCGGAGTCGTGCTGACTGTTGTTCGCAGCGACTTCTAAAAGGAGTTAAGATACAAGAGTGCAATCAACGGGAGGTGGCGATGTCTGATCTGTTTCGTGCTAACGGGGATTTACGCAAGCTGATTGCGAACGCTATCAACCGGAACCGTACCCGTTATCTGATCGTTTGCGCCCTTCTCGTGGCGGTCGGCATCATTTCCATCATTTTTCCGGTCGTCAGCACTTTCGCGACGGTATTCGTGATCGGCTGGTTGCTGGTCATCGCCGGTATCGTTCAGGGTGCTCACGCCATGAGCTATCATGAGACCGGCGCAAAGATCATCGGCATTTTGATCGCTCTGGTGACGCTGGTTGCCGGGCTGATGATTGTTTACAATCCACTCATCGGCACCCTGAGTATTACAATGATGATTACCATCTATTTTCTCATGGATGGCATCTTCCGCATTCTTGCCGCCTTGCGTATCCGGCCTCATGGCGGCTGGAGTATCATGCTCCTGAATGGCGTCGTCAGTCTGGCAATGGCCTTTATTCTGTTTTTTGCGCTTCCGGGAGGAGCCCTCTGGGTGCTTGGCGTCTTGCTGGGCGTTAATTTCGTGTTCATGGGGCTGACATTATTTACCCTTGTCGCCGCCGCCCGAAATGCCTCGCTGTAACAAAGGCTAATAAGGCTTCACGATGAATACTCCTGCTGCCCATGTTGCGGAGCATGTGAAGCTTTTTCGGATTTTCCCGGAGCATCCAGACGATCATTTTGTGGCACCCTGGCTGTTAATTGGCTAGAAAGACGGCTTCTTGCGGGGTGTTTTTTCTTTGTTCACCCTTATGGTGAGGATGGGCGATCTGCCTGTGAGAGTTGAGTTTGTCCGAGAACGAGAGAGCAAAACGATAGCTGATGGTGTTCCTTACCTATGATTTCTTCCGTTTCGGGATAGAGGCCGCACCGGGCGATGCGCTGGTGAGAACTGAGACGACCGGGAGAGCAAAAGTGACCTTGCGGGAGCTTCAATGGCGCGCATAAAGGTTCTTTCGGCTGTCCGCGCCAGTGAAAATCATTTCGTTGCGCCAGTGGAAGCCGAAATGCAAGGGCGGTGGTGCCTCATCCTTCTGGGGGAGATCAAACGCGCCGGGAACATTACGCCGAGCGTACAGGTCATTCAGGATGGAGAGCGTAAGGGAACGGATGCCTATTATCCTTTCCGATTGCCCGGTCTTCCGGCGCTCGCCAGATATTGGAGCATGATATATCTGCCTGTGGATAGCAGTGCACTCGCTGTCGAATTTCCAGGCGCTGCTCCGGATGTGACACATTATAAATTCAGGTTATGTCCGGTTTCCAAGGCGGTTGCCGCTGCCCTTATCATATCAAAACATCCGCTGAAATTCTTGCGGATGGTTTCGGGGGGAGAGATCGGCGTTGGCCACCGGGTGCGGGCGCTTCTGGCAACCCTTCCGACCGACGCTGGGACACAGAGGTCTTATGCCACATGGCATGCGCTGTACGATGTATGGGGCGAGGCCGAGCGGCAGACGCTGATGGCTGCAACGCGAGAGCCCGGCTGGCCAACCTTTTCGGCCATTGTCTTCAGTCCTGATGATAAAGCGCCACAAGCCCTTGAGGCCACATTGAAGTCGCTTGCGGCGCAATGGCAAAGCATTCCGTATAGTCTGGTGACAGGGACCCGTGAGGATGCGGAACATGCCGTTGACCGCGCACTGGAAGCCCATCCTACTGATTATATTCTTGTTTTGCAGGCGGGAGAGGTTCTGCCACCGCATGCAACAGCCCTTCTCGCGGATTCGGCAGTCCGGAATTTCCGTCCTGATATTCTTTTTGCGGATGAGGATGAGATCACGCCCTCTGGCCGGCGCTATGCGCCTCTTTTCAAG
>JAATFR010000031.1 GCA_015655095.1 Hyphomicrobiales bacterium
GCTGCAACGCCGCCACCAGAAGGTGCTGGAGGAGTGCCCTTCGCCCGCACTCAATCAGGAGGAACGCGACAAAATCGGCACCATCGTCGCCGATGCGATGAAGAAGCTTGGCTATCTGGGCGTCGGTACGGTCGAATTCCTCTATGAGGAAGGGCAGTTCTATTTCATCGAGATGAACACACGCCTTCAGGTCGAGCATCCTGTGACGGAGGCCGTGACCGGCATCGACATCGTGCGCGAACAGATCCGCATCGCGGCGGGGCTTGAAATGAGCTTCCGCCAGGAGGATGTGGTTTTCCATGGCCATGCCATCGAATGCCGCATCAATGCGGAAGACCCGCGCACCTTCGCGCCCTCTCCTGGCGTCATCAAGGAATTCCACCAACCCGGCGGCCTTGGCGTGCGCGTCGACTCAGGCGCATACACCGGCTATCGCATTCCGCCCTATTACGACAGCATGATCGGCAAGCTGATCGTGCACGGCACCTCACGCAACGAATGTCTGATGCGCCTGCGCCGCTCCTTGCGCGAAATCGTGGTTGATGGCGTGAAGACGACCATTCCGCTGTTTCAGGAACTGGTCAACGATCCCGAATTCGTCAACGGTGAATATCACATCCACTGGCTGGAGGACTTCCTCGCCCGCCAGTGAACAGAAGCCTTCTCGCATGAGTGAGCTTGATCCTGAAACATTGTTGCGCGCCTACGCCTATGGGGTGTTTCCCATGGCGGAGTCGCGCGACGATCCCCAGCTGTTCTGGATCGATCCCGAGGAGCGCGGCATCCTGCCGCTCGATGATTTTCACCTCCCCTCCCGTCTTGCCCGCACCATCCGGCACAACCCTTACGAGATCAGGATCGATTCAGCCTTTCGCGAGGTGATGCTCGCCTGCGCCGAGAGCGCGCCGGGCCGTCAGGGAACATGGATCAACGACCGGCTGATCACGCTCTACAGCGCCCTTTTCGCCCGGAGCCACGCCCACTCGGTTGAGTGCTGGCAGGATGGCCGCCTTGTCGGCGGGCTCTATGGCGTGTCGCTGGGCGCCGCCTTCTTCGGGGAAAGCATGTTCAGCCGGGAAACGGATGCGAGCAAGGTCGCCCTTGTCTGGCTGGTCGCTCGGCTGAAGGTGGGCGGCTACACGCTGCTCGACACACAATTCGTGACCGAGCATCTGCGCCAGTTCGGGGCCACGGAAATTCCCCGCGAGCGCTACCGGGCGCGCCTGCGCATTGCGGTCGCCCGCACAGCGGATTTTTACGGATTGCCGGTCGCGGGGGTCGACGGCGCGGGTATCTTGCAATCGATCAGCCAGACGTCATAGACCGGATGCTCCAGCGCATGGAGCGCCGGGCTTTCCGCGAACATCCAGCCCTTGAAGATCGGCGTCTGCCCGACATTTTCCGGATGGTCGATGTCGTGCTCGCGAATCTCGACATAGGTGCTGGTCTGGGGCGTCTCTTCCGGCGGCTTCTTGTGGCAGGAGCGGACGATGAGCTGAAGCGTGCCGTAATCGACCGGCTCGCCGAGCTTCGCCTCGAACTGGATGACTTTCGCCGTCACCTTGTCGAGACCGCCGAACACGGCAACGCCATATTCCTCGTTCTCGATCATGGGCTGCGCCCCGGCGGCATCGTCCGCAGCAGGAGCTGGAGCCGCGCCCTGTGTCACAGGCGCGGCTGTGGCGGGGGCCGATGAGGGCGGCATGGCGTCAACCGACCCGGCCATGGCCGGCATGGCGAGAAACGCTGTAGCCAGCAAGGCGCCGCCAGCCACCGCTGAGCGGAAAGAACGCGCGGAGAGAGAGATCACGTCTTCGCCAGTCCCTGTTCGCCGCATTTCAGGGTGCATTGCCACCGGGTGCCGCGGGCGCATTGCCCGTCTTGTCACCCTTGTCATCACTCTTGGTGCTGAAAACCGCCTGGCTGATCAGACCCATGAGGTCGATCGAACCTTGTGTATATTCGATCTCGCCACCATTGGTCAGTTCGTCGGTGGAACCGCCCGGCGTAATTGAAACGTAATTGTTGCCCAGCAGGCCGTTGCTGGTGATCTTGGCGTTGGAATCATCGGGAATCTTGACCGAAGGGTCGATGCTCATGTTCACCACCGCCTCGAAGCTCTTGGGGTCGAGCGACTGGCTCGACACGGTGCCGACCTTGATGCCCGAGATTCGCACGTCGCTGCCCGTGGTCAGCCCGTCCACCCGGTCAAACATGGCCTTGAGCGTATAGCCGCCGCCGCCATGCACGTTGGCCGTGCTGTAGCCATAGAAAAGGAAGACGGCGGCCACGAGGACAACGACCGCGCCGATCAGGGTTTCCACAAGATTATTCTGCATCTGCTTCCTTACAGGACCGGGCACACAGGCCCAGGGTCGTTATTCCGGCTTCCAGGCTTCATAATCGCCGGTCGCCGCCGGGCGCACGCCTTCAGCCAGAATGCTGCCGGAGGGGCGGTAGGCAAGCGACGTGCCCGTGAGATTGGCACGGTGAGGCTTTTCCCATGGCTTGACCCGATACCCCGATTCGTCTGGCGTCACATCCACCGTGTGATGCAGCCAGCCGTGCCACTCAGGCGGCACGCGGGAAGCCTCTGCATCGCCATTGTAGATGGCCCAGCGCCGTACATAGCCGCCGATCGAGGCGCCATCGCTGGCCTGGTAATATTTGTTGCCCTGGTCATCTGTGCCCATGAGCTTGCCCTTGCGCCAGGTGTAGAACCTGGTGCCCATGGTCTGGCCATGCCACCAGACGAAAATTTCAGAGAACAAAGACATCCGTCGCACCTCAACGCCAGAACCCGGCCCATAAAAGCCAGTCAGCCGATATCTTGGCGGAATATGGCATTGCCGCGCCGCACGGTCCAGCGGCATGGTCAAAGACGGCGTCAAACCTTGCCCCCCGCCTCGCCCGCCACATGAGATGGGGCCCCGCCCCGGCGAATCGGGACAAGCCCCCAGCAAATACTCAAACGCAATATCTTGTGTCTAAAATATTTCCCCCCTACCATCACTCGTGAGCCAGGGGGTCCTGGGCGCGTGTTACGAGCATCGGTGAAGTCTGCATCTTTCATGGAAATCCATGGCGGAGCGACGAATCGACTCCATGACCTCCCTTCATATTCGAGAATGAGGGCAGGAGATCCGATGCGCATTCAACGCTGCTTCACGACGGACGGACAATCCCCTTATGAGGGGCTGGCGTTCAGATCCACCGCAAGCGAGATCCGCAATCCGGACGGTTCACTGGTTTTCCAGCTCGATCGCATCATGGTGCCGGAAAGCTGGAGTCAGGTCGCCAGCGACGTGCTGGCGCAGAAATATTTCCGCAAGGCGGGCGTGCCTGCCCGGCTGGTTCCGGTTGCCGAAGAGGGCCTGCCCCCATTCCTCTGGCGGCATGAGCCCGATCAGGCGGCGCTGGAAGACCTGCCCATTGAGGACCGCAGCGGGGCCGAACGCGACGCCCGGCAGGTTTTCGACC
>JAATFR010000097.1 GCA_015655095.1 Hyphomicrobiales bacterium
AGCGGAAGCCGTGTTCATCGCCGTGGGCACGCCAACACGCAAGACAGATGGCGAAGCCGATCTCACCGCCGTCTATGCGGTTGCGGAAGAAGTGGGACGCGCGATCAAGGGCTATACGGTCGTCGTAGACAAATCCACGGTGCCGGTCGGCACGGGCGACGAGGTTGAACGGATCATCCGGGAGATCAACCCCTCTGCCGAATTCGACGTTGTCTCAAACCCTGAGTTTTTGCGTGAAGGCAGCGCCATTGAGGACTTCATGAAGCCTGACCGCGTGGTGCTGGGTGTGCCGAGCGAACGGGCCAAGGCAGTGATGCAGGCGGTCTACCGGCCTTTTCTCCTGAACGAAACCCCCGTGCTCTTTTTCAGCCGCACCACTTCTGAACTCATCAAATATGCGGCAAACGCCTTTCTCGCCACAAAGGTGACCTTCATTAACGAGATCGCCGACATTTGCGAGCAGGTCGGCGCGGACGTGCAGGGCGTCTCGCGCGGCATCGGGCTCGACGGGCGTATCGGCTCGAAATTCCTTCAGGCTGGCGCAGGCTTCGGCGGCTCCTGCTTCCCCAAGGATTCGCTAGCGCTGGTGACCACCGCGCGCAAGGTCGGCAAGCCGACACAGATCGTTGAGGCTGTGATTGCCGCCAACAACGAACGCAAACGCCGGATGGCGGAAAAGATCATCGATGCCTGTGGCGGCTCCGTGCATGGCAAGAAGCTTGCCGTGCTCGGCGTGACCTTCAAGCCGAACACAGATGACATGCGCGACGCCCCGAGCCTCGACATTGTGCCCCTGCTGCAGGATGCAGGCGCAACCATTCAGGCGTTCGACCCCGAAGGCATGAAGGAGGCGGCCAAACACCTCAACAATGTGGTGTGGTGCGAGGATGTCTACAGCACGATGGACGATGCCGCCGCGCTGGTGATCCTGACCGAATGGAACGAATTCCGCGTCCTGGATTTCGACCGGGTCCGCGCCCTGCTGAACCACCCCCTTATCATCGATTTGCGGAATATCTTTACGATTGCCGAGATGGAGGAGACAGGATTCACCTATCATTCAGTTGGGCGAGAACCGGTGCTTCTACATCACAGCAGCTAAAGCCATATGACCGCAATAATTCCAGGGAAGCCCATTCGCACCTCATACAGAAATCCTTGCCGTATGAGGGCGCGTGCCTGACGGGCAAGGGCTTAAAACCTGCTCAATCCAACAAGATATATCCAGGACCTGCATCTGGCCTGCGGGCACTCCATGGACATCGGCGCGCCGACAGGATGGAAAACCGGCTTGCACGATGTCTTTTTCAGAAGGCCCCCCCCCGCAATCGGGAGCAGCCACATGGAGCGCCCTTCATGGTTTTTCTAATTCAAACCCGGAAACCGGCCTGAATAACAGGCTTCGGAACAGTATACTTTAATTTTCCGGGTCAAGTCCTGCGAGCATCAGACATATCCTCGCTATAGAAATATCTATATCATCAAATATTTCACGTCTTAAGATTTTCACTAGGTAAATTATGGCGCCTTCAGGTATAAATGAAGGAGGCAGGTTGTAGCATTTTACGTTCGATAGCGGTTTAAAGCGTGTTCTTGTGGGGATACAATGCTGGAATGCGTTAGTGATGATGGGTTGCAACATCCGCGAGAAAGTGAGGCGCACATGCTCAAGCCTCAACCTCAAGATAAGACATATAGCGAACAGCAACACCCGGACGCCGCAAAGTATCACTCGAAACGCGTTGTCAGCGAAAGCCAATTGCTCATTGATTTTGGAATCCTTCTGATTTCAGCCTTTCTTGCAAAATGGCTTTATCTGGATTTTCTTGGCCATGGCATGGGTGATCCTGTCCTCTTGCCAATTGCGACTGTCGTCGGCTCAATCCTCGGGTGCATTCTGCTCAAGCAAGGCAGGCTGTATGAGTTCAAGCGCCTGTCAGCTTTCCGCGGCTGTCAGATGTTCAATATCGCCCTTCGCGTCGCGATAACGGCTCTTGTTTTGACTGGCATCGGGTTCATTCTCAAAATTTCTGCTGAAATTTCCAGAGGCTGGGTCCTGAGCTGGATCGGACTGTCGATCCTGGGATTATGGGCGGCACATTTTTTGACGTCACGGTTGATCCTGAGATGGTCGCGGCTTGGCTACTTCACTCGCAATATCGCCATTTATGGCAGTAGCGAACTTGCGATGAGGTTGACGCAACATCTGGGGCAGAAATTTCCAGATGTGCGCGTCAAGGGGATATTTGACGACCGTCTCCTGTCAAAAAGAGCCGCCATTCCAACATTGGGGTCTCTGTCAGATCTCATTCGGCTGGGACAAACCGAACGGCTGGATGAAGTGATCATCGCGCTCCCCTCCAGCAGCACAGACCGCATCTCTTCCCTGGTGAAAGAGCTGTCGATATTGCCCGTGGATATCAGCGTGTGCCCGGATGCCGTGGCATTCCAGTTGAACCCCAAACGCCTTGTCCATGAATATGGCGTTACCCTGCTAGAAGTGGCCACGATGCCATTGGGCGACTGGGCACCGATCATCAAGGCGATCGAGG
>JAATFR010000007.1 GCA_015655095.1 Hyphomicrobiales bacterium
AGACCCCCTTCACCCAGCCCACCATTGGCAACAGGGAGTGCGACTACGTACTTGAAGCGCTGGAGAGCCGGGAACTGGCCGGAAACGGGCGCTTCACCAAGGCATGTCAAAGCTTGCTGGAGCAGAAGACCGGAGCGGCGAAAGCCATCCTCACCCATTCCGCCACCGGCGCGCTCGACATGATGCCGCTCGTCCTTGATATGGAGCCGGGCGATGAGGTCATCGTTCCCGCCTTCACATTCGTCAGCACAGCAAATGCTTTCGCGCTTCGGGGCGTGGTGCCCGTTTTCGTGGATGTACGCGCCGATACGCTCAACCTCGATGAAACGCTGATCGAGGGCGCGCTTACAGGGCGGACCAGGGCTATTGTGCCGGTCCATTATGCGGGCGTCGCATGCGAAATGGACACGATCATGGAGATTGCCCAGCGTCACGGTCTTGCCGTGCTGGAAGATGCGGCGCAGGGGATTGGCTCTACCTACAAGGGAAAGCCTCTTGGCAGCTTCGGGGAGCTTTCGGCGCTCAGCTTTCATGCTACGAAGAACATCACGGCAGGGGAGGGGGGCGCTCTTTTGGTCAATGAGCCCGCGCTGGTCGAGCGGGCGGAAATCGCTGCGGAGAAAGGCACGAACCGCAGCTTGTTCGTGCGTGGCGAAGTAGACAAATACACCTGGGTCGATCTTGGCTCCTCATTCATGCCGGGCGAACTTAGCGCCGCTCTGCTGCTGGCGCAGCTTGAGCAGGAAAAAGAGATCAATGATCGCCGCCGTGCGCTCTGGGAACACTATCATCACGCCTTGATGCCGCTTGAGCAGCGAGGCCTTGTTCATCGGCCAACGGTGCCCGCAGGCTGCATCCACAACGGACACATCTATTATCTGATGTTTAGGGATGGCGACGCCCAGCAGCGCGCCCGCAACGCTCTTGTGGCGGCAGGATTCAATGCTTCCTCTCACTATGGCGCTCTACACAACTCGCCCGCGGCCCGGCGATTTGGCCGGGCTGAGGGCCATTTCGCCGTGACGGAGCACATTGCCACATCTTTGTTGAGGCTGCCTCTCTTTGCCCATATGGAGGCCAGCGTGGTAGATCAGGTCAGCGAAATATTGTTGAGGTTGTGATTCTGAATCTGAAAAAAGCATTCAAAGAAAAGTTTTCCTGAACGTTATAATGGCTGCGAGAAGATTGGGGGTTCTAATTGGCAAGTATGACACGCACACCATTGCGGATAAGCTTCTTTGGTGGTGGAACGGATTATCCTGAATATTATAGCCGCCAGCCAGGGGCTGTTGTTGGCGCTGCCATTGACAAATATATTTATATTTCGGCTCTCCGCCTGACAGCCTATCAGCCTTATAATTACAGGGTCGCCTATTCTGCTCTTGAGTTTTCACAGAAGCTTGAAGAAATTCAGCACCCTGTCGTTCGAGAGGTCCTTAAATATTATCAGGTAACGGACCGTCTGGATATCAGTGTAATGTCAGATCTTCCCTCCAATGGAAGTGGATTGGGTTCATCTTCGGCTTTTACCGTCGGTTTCCTGAATCTCATTAATTCAATGATGCGCCGGCCTATGACAAAAATGGATTTGGCCCGGGAAGCCACGAAAGTGGAAAGGGAGCTACTGCATGAAAATGTTGGTGTGCAGGATCAGCTTCATGCTTCATTCGGCGGCATTAATCGCTTTGATTTTTTCGAGAAACAAATCCGTGTAACTCCTATTTCCATTTCAGCACGGGATCTGAACCGTATCAATTAATCGTTAGTCCTTGTGCATACGGGGATCGCAAGGCGCGCGACGGATACGGTGAGCGAGCAGGTGGCGGCGACCGTCACTGGAAGCATAGATAATGATCTTGCAGCGCTTTATGAGATGGTGACGGATTGTTCCGATATCCTCGAAAATGGGGGAGAGCAGATGTTGCCGAATCTCGGCCATCTTTTTTGCCGATCATGGGATATTAAAAGACGTCTGTCGAGCAAGGTGTCCAATGATGTCATCGATGCTCTCTATGCCAAAGTAATGTCTGCTGGCGCATATGGCGGGAAGCTCTGTGGTGCGGGCGGAGGTGGCTTTCTTGCCATGCTTGTTCCGCCGGAAAAAATTGAACATGTGCGTGAGGTCGTTTTCCCGTTGGCGGTCATTCCGACAAGCATCGATCTCACGGGCACAGCCCTTGTTAATCAGTCACCATCTGTCGACATTTTAAAATGCTCCAGAGCCTGGTGAGGCAGAAATGCCGGTCTGCCCGATAGACAGTAGCCAGTGGCGTCTTCACTTATCCTGTTCGGACGCTATGGTTGGGGTTGGCAAGAACCATGTTTGTCCCGTCGACGGATTGAAATCCCAAGATGCGGCTGAAATCTTCCACATACCTCTCTGGTGCGAAGGTCGCTCCGGCGTACCGGCGAGCTTGACTGCCGACTTTCTTGCGAAGGTCTGAGTCCATCAAGGTTATCAGTATCTCTGCCGCCGCCTCAACGTCGGCTTCAGCCCAGAGCTGATCTGGAAAATGATAATTCCCATCAAAATCTATAGCTGGGACAAGACGGTAAGGGACAGGAAAGCCCGTCGCATCGGACAGATAATCGTGATTGCCCGACCAGCCGGTGGCGACGACGCACTTGCCTTTCAGCATGGCCTCCGCGAGCGTCAAGCCAAAACCTTCAGAGCGATGAAGGGATAAGAGAACATCGCTTTCTTCCATCAGGCCAGCAAGCTCCGTATCATCCATCTCTGTCTCGATGAAATGAACATTTGAAAGAGTTGAAGCCGCTTGCAGTAATTGGCGCCTTTCCAGAGGAAAGGAAGCGCCATTCTGCATTTTTACAATGAGGTGTGCTTCGCCGTTTCCCTCATAGGCGTGCTTGAAAGCTTCGATTGAAGCCAGCGGGTTTTTTCGCACAAATCCGGATCCAAAATTGAACATAACAAGGACGAGAAGCCGGCAATTCGGCGGACGGAAATTTGTCGCTTGCGATTCCATGATGGAATGGACCGGATAGGCGAGCACTTTGACTTCGTACGGGACGAAGGGTTGTATGGCATCCGCTGTGAAGCGGCTGGGGGCAATGATATCGTGGACAAATTTCAATCCCGGTGTCCAATCCGTGCTGATCAGTGGAAGCTCCCAGGCGAAATAGCCAACAACCCTTTTGTTGGCTACGACTCTCTTGCCGAGTTGCATAAGCGCCAGGGGCACTACTGGCGCATTGATAAGCAGTAACAGCGTACCCGGCCCCTCGTGACCGGTCGCATCAGGCAGGTCGAAGGCGATATGCTGGTTGCCTTGCAAGAACTTGTCGGAAAGATCAATGCCGCGGACATCCATGCCTGCGGCCTGAAGCGCCTGAATGCACAGGCGTGCACTCATGCCAAGACCGCTTGCCGTGCGCAGATTGCCAACAACGATGATCGGCTCGACACTAGATGGCCGCAATTTTTCTGGTGTGGGGGATAAGGCAGCAGTCAGGTAAGCAAGGGCGACTCTACGGGCGCCTTTTGGAAGGTGCCGCCAAATGAACCTGTGTAGCAAGCCAGCTATTGTCATCATCGGCTTCAGAACAAAGCTCCTATATGTGATAGGCGAGTGTGACTTCTGGAGTTTCACAGCGCCATTCGATCATATTGTTATTCTTGGGCCTAGCGATTGGGTGCTGCCATATTGAGGGTCGGCCATTAACCATGACCTGATTTTCTTTAACATCAATTGGAAGTGAGGATTCTGGAGGTAGCGGTACGGGTCGGGCTACGGGCACGTAATTGGTAGCGTATGGCTGTAAAGAAGAAATGCCGAATGCTCGAGGAGAACAGGCTTTTTGCCGCTTGGCGGCGCAAATCATTGTCGGGGATCGGCTGGAGACATCAGCGCAGAGATCAGGTGGTGTGTTTCATGACGTTCTCTCCATGAAGAGGCTTCTGCGCGTGCGTTCAAGCTTAACTGGCCGATATTCTCAATCGCACTGATCAGCGCCTGGGGAAAGGCGTCCGGCGTATCGTAGCTTCGCCCCGTTTCTTCCGTTATTTGAGCGGACAGCCATGTGTTTGCAGGCACTACGACAACTTTCCCGGTAATCAGGGCCTGAAGCAATATGCCTGAACTGCGGTTTCGATAGGCATCCGCCCCGTAAGGGAGAAGGACAATATCAGATTGAAGAATGAGGCGATGAAAATCTGGAACGGAAAGCGGATGATTGATCAGTTTGATCTGGCTGCCGGGATAGGCGCTCAGCTTCTGTCGGGCCTCATAGATACCTACTTCTCCACCGACGACACTGTCATTGGCCTGGATAATCATTTGCGCGCGGCCCGTCTCAAGATATCGCTCCTTGATAGCCTGGGCGGCGGCGGGCAGCAGGTTAAAGCCTTTTTCCATCCGGGCGTTTCCTGCATAAAGGATGCGCAAGGGCTGGCCTGAGTTTTGGGCCCCTGAGGTTGGCGGAAGGGCAGGCATTTCCTGGATGATGGGAATGACGCGTATTTCGATTTCGGGGGTTATTCCACGATAGGCCGAGGCCAGTTGCTCCGTATCAGTATAAAATTTCAACTTCCTGGTTCTTGAGGCAAGGGGAAGTGTCCGGGAAAGAGTGATTGCGATACCGCCCCGCGAACCTGACGCCATTGTGTTTTCATAGGGATCGCGTCGCAGGACAACATGAAGTGTTGGCCCAGCCAGCAACAGGGGTTCAGACAGGCTCTCCAGAAGAGAGTCAAGTTCATGCAAGCCAGTTGTATGAATAAAAACATGATCATTCTGGCCAAGTCCGATGTCGTGAATGACGTCCAGCAGCTCACGGCCAAATTCGACAATCGGGGCACGGGAAAACGATGCGATAGTCTGGTGGCGTGTAGATGAGGGCGTGGTATCTGCATTTGCCATATGGCTCGCTGGAGCCACAAGATTTTTTAGGCGGCGAGCAAACAGTAGAACTTGTCGGGCCAGGGTTTCCGGCAGCGATTCCGCTATGCGTAAAAACAGGCGACTGAACAGGCCGCGATGGGCTTCGCTCCATCCCTGGGTGAAGATGGGAAGAACCTGCGTGTCGTGAAAATCAAGCGTGCGCAGCATGCGCTTGTTTGAGGCGAGAACGGGCTGGATTCCAGCCTGATTTGCCGCATGTATGATGCTCAGATCATATTCGTAATGATGTCCGCTCGTATTGAGCAGGGATTGATCAACGATGAGAAGCCGGGGTGGCTTTGACATATCATGAGTCAATAAGGCGTCTCCAGGAGGCGAAAATATCGAATGTTTCCAAAATCAGCCTGGACTGCGAATAACGGGTGGCGGCGGCTTGCGATGCAGAAAGCCGCCGCCTGACAATATCACACGTTTGAATAGCGGCTATTGCGTATCATGCGATATCCCTTGATCAGCTCGGCAATTCCCTGATCAATGGACCAGTCCGGTTTGAAACCGGCTTTTTCGACTTTCTCGTTCGAGACGATGTAATCGCGTTTGTCGGGATCCTCGCCGATAGGCGCTTCCAGAAATACAAAGGCGGGCACCTGTTTCTGGATCCGTTCACAGAGTTCCATCTTGGAAAGATTTGCGTCGGAAAGACCCAGATTATAGGGCTCATTCTGCATCGCCTGAAAATTCTCCATGCCATGCATGAAGGCTTTCACCACGTCGCGGATATGGATGTAGTTTCGTTTGAAATGGGATTCGAACAAAACGACGGCGCGATCCGTCACTGCACGCCATGTAAAGTCATTCACCAGAAGGTCGATGCGCATTTCCGGCGAGAGGCCAAAAACGGTGGCGAGACGGAAGGTGAGACCATGTCCTGAATCAAGGACGGCCTTTTCTGCATCGCACTTCGTCGTGCCATAAATGGATATGGGACGCAAGGGCGTTTCCTCGGTACAGAACTTGCCCTGTTCGCCGATGCCATATCCGGAGTTTGTGGTCGGGAAGATGATCTTCTGCTGAGGCGAGGTGCGCTTGATAATTTCGACCACAGCTTCGTAATTGATGGTTCTGGCGCCTATCGGATCCTGTTTGCAGAGAGGTGCGCCAACGAGGGCTGCTAGCGGAATGATGCAGTCTGCATCGGGCAGAAGCTCATCGAGAATGCGGGTATCGCGGGCATCGCCGCGCACGGGGGTGAAGCCGGCATAGCGGGCGCTTGTAGCAAGTTGTGTGCCGCCATCGCGGAAAGTGTCAAGAACCGTGACGTTATGGCCAGCTTCGAGCAGGGTCGGAACAAGGATGGAGCCAATGTATCCGGCACCGCCGGTGATGAGGATTTTCATGTGTCTGATTCAACTTTCTGGGGTCTTGTTCCAGTTGCCTGACTGCATCGCAGTCGTATAGAGCTATTCATTCCAGGTGTGTGCCATATTGGGGCAGCTATGGGCATGTGAACGAATATAGAACTTTATGGTCAGTCAATATGCTCGAGCCATAAGGCTATTACGCAACAATAACTCCCGACAAACAACAGGGTCTTGATACCCGAAGTGGCCTGTCGCGACAAGTTGCCGGTAGCCCCGTTTTCTCCTGTTCTCACCTTGCAAAACCGGGGTCTTGCCAGGATCGCTCATGAATTGACTTTTTCTTCAGCTTAGGTCGATGCCTTCCTGATTGTCCCGATTATGTCAAGATAGGGCTGAAATACGCGAGCCGGAGTATTGCAGGCCATGGTTCCCTTCGCAGCGCGCTCCAGCGCTGTTCTGTATTCGGGGCTTCAACCAGGCTTTAATAATATCAGGGTATGCGTTGAGATTGTCTTCGACAATGCAGTCATGGCCTGAATGGGCATCAAGATTGCGGAAGGCGACAGTTGTCCCAAGGCGTTCAACCAGTTCTGCTCTAGGGGGCAAGGAAGCTCGGGGCTAAGGTACCGAAACCTGGGACAAAAAGGCGCTGATTCCTCTTTTCAACAGAAAGGCCTGATCCCATTTACCCAATGCAATCACATGTTTGGCCTTGCCGGTGGCAGCGAGTTCAACATGCTCCGCCGTGGCGTGCAGGCAGCCTCGAGCGGCAATTTGTGCAGAAAGAACATCATGAACGGTTACTACCAGTGGTTTGTTGTGGCGGCGGGTACCATTTTACCATGCTGCGCGCGCGGATGATCACCAGTATCGAGCACGCGAATCCCGTCCGCATAAGGCGCCAGGAATTCAGCCATGGCCCTGGTCCGTATGCTTGATCCGCTTCTGCCTTCCGTGAAATCACTCCAAGGGTAGAGGATAGCAATTTTGGGAAGCGCTGGAGTTGCGTCGTTCATGGGCCCCTCCGCGCTTCCGGCCAGATTGTTCTCAGGCTGCCTGATTGACGGTTTTCTGATATTCGTTGATGACGTCTTTCACGGGGCCTGCAGCCCGGATATGTCCCTGATGAAGGAAGAGGCCTATATCGCACCATTGCTCAAGAAGCTGGAGAGAATGTGAGGCGAGGACGAGAATGCTCGATTGGTCGACGAAACCCTCCATGCGCTGCTGGGCCTTGGCCAGGAACGAGGCGTCGCCGGCCGAGAGCCACTCGTCCATCAGCAGGATCTCGGGGCGCTTGCAGGTCGAGGTGGCAAAGGCCAGTCGCACGGACATGCCCGCTGAATAGGTTCGGATCGGCATGTCCAGATAGGGGCCAAGTTCAGTGAACTCGGCGATTTCCGTCACATAGTTCCGCATTTCCCGGGGGGAGATGCCCATGCACATGCCGCGCAGCATGATGTTCTCAAGGCCGGTCGCCTCCGGATTAAAGCCAACCGAGATATTGAGCAGGGCCGAAATCGAGCCCTGGGCATGTATAGCTCCGTGGGATGGTTCATATATGCCTGCCAGCGTTTTCAGCAGGGTAGATTTGCCCGCCCCGTTGGAGCCAATGAGCGCAACCCGCGAGCCATGCTCGATGTCGAGAGAAACATTGTCCAGCGCCCTGACGGTTACGCGATCGACCGAATCGTGGGCAAAGTTGCGCTGGAGCGAGGCGGCGAAGATGGCCTTCTTCAGGGAGCGGCTCGTGCCCTGATAGATCGGAAAATCGACGGTGACATTGCGAAGGCGAAGAAAGGCCATGGATCTATACCCAGTAGGCGAGGCGGCCGCGAAAGCGCGCGTACATCGCAAATGTGATGGACCAGCCGACCAGCGTAACGATTCCCAGCACCGGCCATGATGCCATGGCGTAGGCATGGCCCAGCAGTGGCGCGCGGATGACATCGAGTGCCGAGGCAAAGGGGCTGAGCGTTGCATAGAAGCCGTATTTGCCGAGGAGCTCGGGCGACCAGAACACCGGTGTAATGAAGAAGCCGATCTGCACCAGACTGGCAATGATCGGTGGAATGTCGCGAAAACGCGCGCTCAGCATGCCAAACAGGATTGCCATCCACACTCCGTTCACTACCACCACCGCGATGCCGAACACAAACATCAGCGAATAAAAACCGAGCGGCACCCCAAAGAGCAGCAGAACCACGGGGATGATGATGATGTTATGCAGCAATACGATCAGGTTGCGCAGCACCACACGGTAAACTTGCACCGAAAAGGGCAGTTTCACCTGCTGGATTACGCCCGATGAGCCGAGAAAGGCGTCGCAGCCGTCCACGATCAATGTATTGATGAAGTTCCAGAAGACGATGCCGCAGGCGATATAGGGAAAATACTGGCGCATGTTTATTTTGAACAGTTCAGCATAGACCAGTCCCATGGCCGTGACCATGATCGCGGTGGTGATCGTGAGCCAGAACGGCCCCAGCATCGAGCCGCGATAGCGAAGCCGGATGTCCTGAAAGGCGAGGCTGCCCCAAAGCCAGAACATGTGAAGACCATCCACCAGATCGCGCCAGGCAAGGCTCACCCGGGTCGGGGGGACCAGAGCCTCGCCTCCGACGACATGAGTGCCAAGCCGGATATGCTCCCCCACCGCTGCCCGCTCAAGCGCCGTCCCGACAAGAGCGCCTTCCTGCGCCGCCTCTATACCAGAGTGGGCGAAATCATCGGCAAGTGATTCCCTGGGCAATCGTTCAGCTCTCTCGTTCTCGTGCAAAATCAATTCTCATCGGCCAGAACACCAGACCTCTAGGGGCCGCCAACAAAAGGACATTCCCGCGCAGGCCAATCCTTCTAGCCATTTCGTAGCAATGATGCCACAAAAAGACTGGCAAGACTGATAATGGATAACCGTAAAAAGGTAATCAAAGACCAATAAAGCGCCAGATAATGGAATTGATTAAAAGGCAGGCATGACTCCTAAAGTTTTAATCTGGTGCTGGGGGCGAAGGGGGGGAATGCCCATTCACACGCTGGAGTTGGTGAAGGCTCTAAAGGCCCATGGCGACCTGGAAATCTCCCTGAGCGTATCACGCCAGTCCGAGCGGTATCATGATTTCCTCAAAATGGGGGTGCCCTGCCATGCAGTCGACACCTACAAGGGAGTGGGCTGGCCTGGCCTGCTGGCTTCCTTTTTCAGGCTGCCTTTTGCGGCTTTGTCTTTTTACCGCTTTGTACGCAGACAGAATGCCGACATCATTTTCGCCAGTGTCAGTCATCCGTGGAATCCCCTGATTCTACCCTTTGTCCGTCGGAAGAACCGGCCCTATGTGCTGATGGTGCATGATGGTCTGCGCCATTCGGGCGATACCACGGCGACGCCCCAGTTCTGGCTCAATGCCGAGCTTGGGATGGCGGATGCTTTTGTCACCATGTCGGACCACGTCAAGGCCCAGTTGCTGGCGCTGGGCGGCATTGCTGAAGATCATGTGTTGCGCGTGCCGATGGGGAGCTACGGGGCGACGGTCGGAACCCCGCCAGTACGATCCGCGGCCAGGCCAGCGCGTAAGCTTCTGTTTTTTGGCAGGATCGAGCACTACAAGGGGATTTCGCTTCTGCTGGAGGCGTTCGCTCTGGTGCGCGCCAGAATGCCGGATGCCACGCTTCACATAGCTGGCGGGGGCGATTTCTCTCCTTACAGCAAGGCTGCCGCCGCGACCGAAGGGATCACGACGGATATCCGCTATCTTGCGGAAACCGAGATTCCGGCGCTGCTTGCCGCCCATGACATATTGGTGCTGCCCTATCTGGAGGCGACCCAGTCGGGCGTCATCTCGGTTGCGAATGCCGCCGGCATGCCGGTGGTGGCGACCCCGGTCGGGGGGCTGGTCGAGCAGATCGAGGATGCGGAAACCGGCATTCTGGCGGAGCGTATAAGCCCGCAGGCGCTAAGCGAGGCGCTGGTGCGGCTGATGAGCGAGCCCGCGCTTTATGCCCATATCGCGTCAGAGAGCCGGGCGCGAAGCGAGGATTTATGGCCGCAGGCCGCTACGCTGATTGGCGCTTTTCTGCACCAGATTGCCGGGGAAAGGCAGAGGCGATGAAGCCATCCGGCGGCAGGGGCGCATGGGCGGGAGGTGGCAAGCGCCTGTTCGATATTGTCGTCTCCGGCACGGCGCTGGTCATCGCCATATGGCCTATACTGGTCATTGGCTTGCTGGTCCGGCGCCGGTTGGGCGCGCCCGTGCTGTTTCGCCACCAGCGTCCGGGCAAGGATGGCCGTCCCTTTGAACTGCTCAAGTTCCGCACCATGGGCGATGCCAGCGATGCCTCTGGCAAGCCGTTGCCCGATGAGGAGCGCCTGACGCCGTTCGGACAATGGCTAAGGGAAACCAGCCTTGATGAGCTTCCTGAATTATGGAATATATTCAAGGGGGATATGTCGCTTGTCGGGCCGCGACCGCTCTTGATGTACTATCTGCCCTGGTACACGCCGGAACAGGGGCATCGCAATGATGTCAGGCCCGGCCTCACCGGCTGGGCGCAGGTCAATGGCCGCAATGTCCAGAGCTGGGACGAGCGCTTTGCCCATGACCTTTTCTATGTCGAGAATCTGTCCTTGCTGCTAGACCTCAGGATACTTGCGATGACGGCGGGACGGGTGCTGGGGCGCGAGGGCGTGAGCGCGGAAGGGCACGTCACGATGCCGCGCTTCGATGATGAGGTGCGGGCAGGGCGGGCCAGTGGCCGGGTGCCGGGACCAGTGAGCCCGGGACCAGTGAGCAGGGACGACAGGACATGACGGATGGTGTCTGGATCATCGGCGCGGGCGGCCACGCCAAGGTCGCGATCGCGATTGCTGACTCCATGGGTCTGTCTGTCAGCGGACTTTACGATGACGATGCGGCAAGGCAAGGCACGAAAGTGCTTGGCAGGCTCGTCATGGGGCCGCCGCCTGATCTCGGCTGGTGGCAGGCCGCACCGCGCCGCGCCTTCATTGCGATTGGCGACAACAGGGTCCGCAAAGCCAAGGCTGCCATGTTTCCGGCCCAATGGGTTGTTCTCAGGCACGCGACCTCTTGGGTACATGAAAGCGTAGTGTTGGGGCCGGGCGCCATGGTCTGCGCCGGAGCCATGATCCAGCCGGAGGCGGCCATCGGCGCGCATAGCATCGTTAATACAGGCGTTGTCGTGGAGCATGACTGTCATATTGGTGATTGCACCCATGTCGCCGGTGGGGCTGTGCTGGCGGGCGCATGTCGTATCGGCGATCAATGCTTTGTCGGGGCTGGCGCGACGATCCTGCCCGGCGTGACGCTTGCGGGCAATGTGACTGTCGGAGCCGGGGCTGCCGTGGTGGGGGATGTTTCCGCCGGCCTGACCGTGATGGGCGTGCCCGCCCGTGTGAAACCTTAATCCTTGTCCGGCAGATTCATGACTTATCCCCGCATTTTTCTTTCCCCTCCGCATATGTCCGGCCAGGAGCGCCTTCTGGTGGGCGAGGTTTTCGACCAGAACTATATCGCACCCGCCGGGCCGATGATCCGGCGCTTTGAGGAGGCGCTGAACGATTTGACCGGATTTGCCGACACGGCAGCGCTGACCAGCGGCACGGCGGCGATGCACCTTGCTCTGCGCCTGATTGATGTCCAGCCGGGTTACGAGGTCTGGACCTCAACCCTTACCTTTATCGGCGGCGTGGCCCCGATTCTCTATGAGAAGGCGACGCCGGTCTTTTTCGATGCGGACGAAAGGAGCTGGACCCTCGACACCAATTTGCTGGCGGAGCGATTGGAGCACGCGGCAAAAAAGGGGCGCTTGCCAAAGGCGGTTGTGCCGGTCGATCTCTATGGGCAAAGCTGCGATCTTGATGAAATACTGGCCTTATGCGCGCCTTATGAGGTGCCCGTCATCGTCGATTCAGCCGAAGCCGTCGGCAGCCGCTACAAGGATCGTCATGCAGGCAAGGGCGCGCTCATGGCATGCACGTCCTTCAACGGCAACAAGATCATCACGACATCGGGCGGCGGG
>JAATFR010000385.1 GCA_015655095.1 Hyphomicrobiales bacterium
GCTGAACGCCATGTTCCAGGCCTGCGCCGTGAAAATGGCGAAGACGGCCGCGCACTCGGCCCCCAGCACACTACCCGGAAACAGCGCCATGAACGCGGTGACGGTGAAGGAAAGGAAGCCAAGCACCGGAACGGATTGAAGAATATCCAGTATGGGGATCAGGACGCGCTCGGCCTGACGGCTCTTGGCCGCCGCCGTCGCATAGATGAAGGTAAAAATCAGCGATGCGACCAGCGCCGCCATCATCCGCAGGGTGGTGCGCAACGCATATTGCGGCAACATGGCCGGGTCGAGGCTGATATTGGCGACCTGCACGGTCTCCAGCGGCGCATTGAGCTGCCGGGCGCCGAAGGTAATTGAGGTCAGGGTGCCAACGACCAGACAAAGGGCAACGACATCCCACACGTTCGGCAGAACGCGCAGGCGGCGGCCAACTGAAATGACAGAGCTATCGGGCATGAGCCTCCCTCATCTCCATTGCCGAAAGGCTTTCCCGAACAAGGTAGTAGGGAGGATATCTAGCACAGTTGGCCACTTTGGAAACGTGCCGTTGCATGGCGGGACCATCCAGCTTTTACGGCTCGCTCTCCTTCTGTACTGTATTGTCATGGCTCAACCGTCAGGTAAAACAGTAATGGTTATGGATAGGCAATGATCCAGAGAGTCGCCAAGAATCTTATAGGGAACCCTGATAAAATGACGATTTCCAGATCACTGCTGATTGCCTCGGTAGCCGCCGCGGCCCTGATTGTCGCCCTTCCCCTCTATCAAGCTATCGCCGCCTCCTCGGGCGGCTTTTCCACGGCTGACGAAAACCATGACGGCAAAGTGACCCGGCAGGAGTGGGACGACCAGACCAAGGCATCCTTTACCGCCCTGGACACGAACAAGGACGGCGTTCTTTCTCCTGATGAAATATACAATGGGTTCAGCGTATTAGACGCAAATCACGATAATGTGATCGATCCTTCGGAATCCGATACGATCGCCTCGCAGGCAGACAAGGATAAAAACGGCACCGTCTCACAGCAGGAATTTGATAGCTGGAGACAAAAATACGGCAAGGGCGGCATTTTCCCGTCCGGCAATGTCAGCCGCACGCAATATGAAGAGAGCCGCCAGCAGATTTTCACCCGGGCCGATAGCGACCATGACGGGCAGCTCAGAATCGACATGAAGCAGGGAAATGGCATTACATTGTTCAGATTCTAGATCATAAATCCAAGACAACATACTTATATTAATAACAAAAAACGATATAGATAGATTGGTGCTTCCCTGCAGGGAAGGCGGGAGGCCCGGTCACCGGAGCAATATACCGGGAAAATAACGACAGTGATTTCAATGATCCAGATGATCGGCCTTCATGCAACTTTATAGCACTCTATGCGCGGCACCAGACACAGAACTCTTGGGCAGATTTGAGGAAATCCGGCGCGATGAGTGGGAATGGTTGCAGGCGGCATAGATGGCGGATTTTGGATGAGCACCTGGTGCCGGAGGTCACGGAAATCATGATAGGCCGTGCGAGAAGCTCATTGGGAGCTACGTCGTGCACTCATAGCTGGGAACGTCCGGATAGGGTGGACCGGGCCGCAAGAGGATAAAAGCGATCTGCCACCGCTCGCGCGCTTTCGCTGGAAGGAGCAGCCGAGAACACGATCAAATCGCCTAGCTGCGCATATACCGGGTACCGATCTCGGATAACCTCTTCTTCTCGTTTGCGGTCACGCGAGAATGGGCGTGTTAACTGCCGTTTCACAATAACTTCCACAGCCAATTCCAAAGCACGCGACGGTAGCAAGCATATCGAATAACATGCCGCCAGGAGGCGCTCGTTAGCCTCAAAAGCTGCCCTTGGATTATCTGGCGTCAGGAAACCGGAAGACGTAACTAATAGTATCGGCGCGTTGGCCTCCGTAAGAAGCTCAGCGGCGAGCATTGAATTATGCGATTTATATTGCTCGTAACCCTCGCCACGAATAAACATTCCGATATGACCAATACGGCGCGAAAACTCCTCATCGAGGTCTATGAAGGCCCGTTTGAGCAGCGGCCCCAACGCTAAGCCCAGCGAAGATTTTCCTGCGCCGCCGGGACCGATGACGAGGAGATGTCGAGTCGGGTTCCAAGGTACGTGCGCGTCCATTTCAATCATGATGAAACCTACACGGCCGGAAACGGGTGTCCCCAACTGGCTATTTATCCTGCCTGACAGGACAGCCATCGCCAATGTCGGCGTGATCTTTCGATTCTATGAAATTGGTCGGGGCAGAGAGATTCGAACTCCCGACCCTCTGGTCCCAAACCAGATGCGCTACCAGGCTGCGCTATGCCCCGACGAGGGGGATGAAGTACACCGTCGCAGGCCAGACCGCAACCGGATTGGACATGAAGATCGCAAAACATCTCCCGGTCTATACCCCGAAAGGCAGGCTTTTTCACCTTCCGGCAGGGGTTGGTCAGCCTTTTGGCAAGGGTATGGGGAGGCCCCGGACAGCCTACCCTGATGCCTTTTTATCTTCTAGGGCTTTTCCCCGTGGCGATGCCTGAGCTTGAAGACCCCACTCGCCTTCAGAACCGATCGCGCACCCACATAAAGCTCGCCTTCGCAGAAGACTACCGAGCGTCCCGCATGGGTGACGCGGGCCGTTCCCTCCAGCCACTCGCCCGGACGGGCCGAAGACAGAAAATCGGAATTGAGCCGGACGGTGAGGCCGACGCCACGGGTGGCCCGCCAGACGGCGGTGCCGAGCAGACCGTCGATGAAGCTCATCAGCATCCCGCCATGGGCAATCCCCTGGGAGTTGCAGTGGCGGCGCTGGACGCGGACACCGTGCCAGAACCCCTCATCGCTGACCTTGTGAAAGAAGGGTCCATTATGGGTGGTGTAAGGCCCCCGGGTCGAGGACAACTCGAAGCCCTCCGGTGGATGGGATTCAATATCCCGGATTTCTCCGGCCTCGCTGTCACCGGTTACACCTTTTTTAATCTCACTCATGTCATCTATCACTCGTCATCTACCGCTCACACACAAACCCGAAAATATACGGGGCTTACGGACGATACGCCGCAAGCCCCGCAGTTGGATTTGATCATCCGAACAAAATCAGTCGGACTCCATGTCTGCAACCATCAGGCCCTTGGGGCCTTGGCCAAAGCGAACACGAACGGTCTGGCCTGGAATGAGATCCCGTATACCGAACCGGCGCAATGTCTCCATGTGAACAAAAATATCCGGGGTCCCCTCGCCTCTGGTGACAAAGCCATAACCACGAGCCCGATTGAACCATTTGACCAGAGTGACTTCGAAATCACCTTCCGCCGTCACCGGCTGGCTCTGCACTTTCGCAGAGGGCCTGGCTGGCACAGCGGCAGGCCTGACAGCTGTTGAGTCATCGACGTGTACGATACGAACGGCCTGAGCCCCTTTTTGCCGCTTAACCGCCTCGACAATAACTGTTGCCCCCTCCTCAAGGCGCTCCAGTCCAACAAGTTTGAGACAAGACTTATGAACAAGAATGTCCCCGTTACCGTCAACAGGCACAACAAAGCCATATTGTTTGACCTCATCGAACCATTTGACGACGCCTGCTATCTCGAAGGTCGGATCCAGGCCGACCACAGCGCTTATCTGTGTTTGTTCCATCCCTGTCACGCATCCAAACTGGCCGCACGCATGGATATTGGCATACGCTTAGATATGCACAACTTCCGATTCGTGGACCCTCCCCTTGTACAATCATCTAACCTACAGTCGTATCAATCCCGGAGGCAATTTTAAAACCATGAAAGCCGGTGTGAGATCATCTCATTAAATAACTATTTCAATTTAGCAGCGCAGGAAACTTCACCGTATGCAAATTACCTGCTGTAAAACGAGTGCGAAGCAGCGCTCATTTTGCTGCAACGCCATAGAGCAGAGAGAGTTTTAATGGCCCGGTCACTGATATTTCTGCTGGCTCTTGCAGCCCTGTGGCTGGCTTTTTCGGGTTTGCTCATGGCCATGCCACTGATCCTGGGCATGCTTTCCTGCCTTGCGTGCCTTCTGGTTTCGCACCGCATGGGCCTTTTTGACCACAAGGACATGCAAAACCCAAATATGATCCGTATACAATCATATTTAGGCTGGATCACCCTGGAGGTCATAAAGGCCAATATTGCGGTTGCGAAGATCATCCTCTCCCGCAGGCCACAGATCGACCAACAATTTATCCGCATACAAAGTTCACAAAAAACTGGGTTCGGCAGGGCTCTTTTTGCAAACTCCATCACCCTGACGCCCGGAACTGTGACAGTGGAAACAGCAAACGGCGCTTTTCTTGTCCATGCGCTCACCCATGATGCCGCTTCGCTGGAAGCATTCGCCGCCATGGATCGGCGCGTCACCGCAACAGAAACGGGACGGAAATGACCTTTCTGGCCGCAGCCATCGCCGCGACGGGGGCCGCTATGGGGCTTGCTGCCCTGCGCCTGTTTGCCGGGCCGAGCCAATATGACCGGGCACTGGCAGTCAACTGCCTTGGCACGCTGACCATGCTGCTGATCGCCCTGATGGGCTTTATAACAGGCCGTCCTGATTTTCTGGACATCGCGCTCCTCTACGCCCTTGTCAATTTCATCGGTACAATCGCCATTCTGAAATTCTTCCGCTACCGCACGCTTGGAGATACGGGCGCCATCCCGCCCGCCGACGGAAAAGCGCAGCCTGTGGAGGGAGAGAACGCATGACGGGCTGGCCGGAACTGTTACGCGACATCGCAAGCGGCATTGCCTTTACCGGAGGATCAGCCTTTCTCCTGATCGGAGCACTGGGACTGCTGCGCCTGCCCGACTTCTGGTCACGCCTTCATGCGGCAGGCATTATCGACACACTCGGGGCAGAACTGATGCTGGTGGGCATGATGTTTCAGGCGGGCTGGAGCCAGGCCACGGTAAAGCTTGCGCTGCTGGGTCTCTTCATCGCGATCACAAGTCCGACCGCAACTCATGCGCTGGCGAATGCAGCCTTCGTCACCGGCTTGCGGCCCGCCCGGTTGGCCAAAGACGAAAGTCCATCCTTTATCCCCGTTTCATCGACTATTGTTAAAACGCAAGGGAGGGATGAACAATGATCATGACCATCATTGATATGGCATTGATTCTCGCTCTGGTGGTCACAGCCGTGATGATTATCAGGCTACGCAACCTTTTCGCCGTGGCGATGCTGGCAAGCGTCTTCAGCCTGCTCTCAGCCAGCCTCTTCATCGCGCTCGACGCCGTCGATGTCGCTTTTACCGAGGCGGCGGTGGGCGGCGGCATCTCCACCGTGCTCATGCTGGGGGCTCTCGCCCTAACGGCCCGCCATGAAACTCCGGCCCGGCGCAACCAGCTTCTGCCCCTTGGCGTGACAGCCGCGACCGGGGCTGCATTGCTTTATGGCACAGCCGACCTGCCCCTGTTTGGCGATCCCGCCGCGCCGGTCCATACGCATGTCGCGCCCTATTATCTGGCGGCGACGCCGAAAGAAATCGGCGTTGATAATTTTGTTACCGCGATCCTCGCAAGTTATCGCGGCTTCGATACGCTGGGTGAAACGATGGTTGTTTTCACTGCAGGAGTCGCCGTGCTGTTTCTGCTGCGGAGCGCGCTTCGCTTGCGTGGTGGCGTATCAGACCCTCATGGTAAAGCGTCAGGCTTGGCATGGCGGACAGGCCTGAGCTGCATGGAACATCATCTGGTGCTGCGCGTCGCCACCAAGCTCATCATTCCCCCCATGCTGCTGTTCGGGCTTTATGTACAGTTCCACGGCGACTATGGCGCGGGGGGCGGGTTTCAGGCCGGGGTGATTATCGCCGTCGCCTTCATTCTTTATGGCCTGGTCTTTGGCATTCCCCGCCTGCTACGCGCACTGCCCTGGCGCTTTATCCGCGCCTCCATGGCGGTCGGCGTGCTGCTCTATGCGTGCACGGGCATCGCCTCCATGCTGATGGGTGCCAGCTATCTCAACTATGCGCCATTCGGCGCGACGCCAGTCGAAGGCCAGCATCTGGGCATATTGCTTGTTGAGCTTGGTGTCGGCATCACAGTTGCCAGCGTCATGCTCGCGATCTTCATTGCTTTCGCCGCCCGCCTGCCCTCGCAGATAAAAGACGAGGAATGGTGATGGCCGATCTGATCTGCTCGCTTGTCGGTCACTACAATTACTGGATGTTCGTCATTCTCATGATGACCGGCCTTTTCATCGTGGCGAGCCGGGGCAACCTGATCAAGAAGATCGCCGGCCTCAACATCTTCCAGACATCCGTGTTCCTGTTCTACATCTCCATGGGCAAGGTGACGGGCGGCACCGCGCCAGTGAATACGGGCCGGGCGGGCGAAGTTTATGCCAATCCCCTGCCCCATGTACTGATCCTGACCGCCATCGTGGTCGGCATCGCC
>JAATFR010000053.1 GCA_015655095.1 Hyphomicrobiales bacterium
CCGCCGCCTGATCGTTTCCGCCTGGAACGTGGCCGAAGTGGACCAGATGGCGCTGCCGCCGTGCCATTGCCTGTTCCAGTTCTACGTGGCGGAAGGCCGGCTCTCGTGCCAGCTCTACCAGCGTTCGGCGGACATATTTCTGGGCGTGCCTTTCAATATCGCCTCCTATGCGCTGCTGACCTTGATGGTGGCGCAGGTGACGGGGCTCAAACCGGGTGACTTCATCCACAGTTTCGGCGATGCCCATCTCTATCTGAACCATTTTGAGCAGGCCGACCTGCAATTGTCGCGCACGCCCAAGAAGCTGCCGGTGATGAAGCTCAATCCCGATGTGACCAGCCTCTTCGATTTCACCTATGGGGATTTCACGCTGGAGGGCTATGACGCCTGTCCGCACATTTCCGCGCCCGTGGCCGTGTAATGGCGAAACGCGTCGCGTTCGCGGTCGCCGTCTCGAATAACGGGGTGATCGGCGCGGAAGGGGATCTGCCGTGGCGCATCAGGGGCGACATGAAGTTCTTCCGCACGATCACGCGCGGCAAGCCGGTCATCATGGGACGCCGGACGTGGGATTCCCTGCCGAAAAAGCCGCTGCCGGAGCGGCGCAACATCGTGCTTAGCCGGGATGCGAACTTCTCTGCCGAAGGAGCCAATGTGGTGACGGCGGCGCAGGCGGCGCTTGATCTGGCGGGCCATGAGCCCGGCGACGAGATCATGGTGATCGGCGGCGCGGCAATTTTTTCGCTCTTCCTTCCATTGACGTCACGTATCTATCTGACCGAAGTTCACATGCGGGCGAACGGGGATATCTTTTTTCCCAGGCTTGAAATGAATGAATGGCGGGAGGTTTCCCGCGCGCGCCATGAGGCGGAAGAAGGCGATAGCGCAGACTATTCCTTCGTCGTTCTGGATCGCGTTTCCTGAAACAAAATCGGGTTTCTTATGTCGGATGTGGATGTCGTCGTCATTGGAGCGGGGGCAGCGGGCCTTTCTGCTGCGAGCAGACTCGGTGAACTGGGCCTGAGTTTCCGGCTGGTCGAGGCCAAGGGCCGGATCGGCGGGCGGACCTGGACGGAATCATCGACTTTCGGCGTGCCGTTCGACCGGGGCGGCCACTGGCTCCATTCCGCCGACGTGAATCCTTTGCGTTTCGAGGCGGACCGGCTGGGCTTTGCCTATCATCAGGGCTACAGCCCGCCCTCCAGCCGCCCGCTTCATCTGGGCCGGGGCTGGGCGGACGCGGCCGGGCGGCAGGATTCAGTTGAATGGGTCGATGCCACTTTCGAGGCCGTCCATGCGCTGGGTCGGGCGGGCAAGGATGTCGCCGCCATCGAGGCGATCGACACCGTCAACCGCTGGTACCGTCTGATCCGGCACTGGCATGAGGCGATCAGCGCCTTCGGACCGGAGGAAATCTCCACCCTCGATCTTTTCCGCTACCGCGACACGGACCACAACTGGCCGGTGGTGAAAGGCTATGGCGCGCTGGTTGCGGCCTTGTTCGCCCATGTTCCGGTCACGCTGGACGCCCCGGTGAGCGCGATCGATCTCACCGGGCCCGATGTCCGGGTTGAAACCGCGAAGGGCACGATCCACGCCCGTGCGGTCATCGTCACCTGCTCCACCAATGTGCTGGCGGGCGGAAGCATCCGCTTCACGCCGGATCTGCCACCCGCGCTCGGCGAGGCGCTCAGAGCCATTCCCACCGGCGGGGCCAACAAGGTGGCGTTCCAGTTCTCAAGGGACGTGTTCGGCATGGAGCCGACGAGCTACGCGACCTTCATGGACGAACGCGATCCCGCCCGCCATGCGCTCTCCTACCAGATCCGCCCGTTCGGGGATGACATCGCCATCGCCTATCTGGGCGGGCGCTTCGCCGAGGAAACGGAGGCGGCGGGCGAGGGCGCGATGATCGAAACGGCCCGCGCCGGGCTTGTCGACATGTTCGGCTCCGCCATTATGGATCATTGTATCACGACAACCGCCACCGGCTGGTGCGGCGATCCCCATACGCTGGGCGCCTATTCCTGCGCGAAGCCCGGCGAAGCGCACCGGCGCGCCGTTCTGGGCGAACCGGTTCATGATCGTCTGTTCCTGGCGGGCGAGGCCGTCTCTCCCGACTGGTTCTCGACCGTTCATGGAGCCTATCTCACGGGGATGGACGCCGCGCAAAAGATCGCCACAATGCTCCCATGAAAACGCGCAAGGGGAAACAATCCCCGCGCAGCTATTCCGGGAGGAACTTATGACGACGAAATTACTGGCGGGCGATCTTCAGTTTCCAGAAGGGCCGATCGCCATGCCCGACGGCAGCATCGTGCTGGTGGAAATCAAGCGTGGCTCGCTCTCGAGGGTCTGGGGCGATGGCAAGCACGAAGTGATCGCCGATCTTGGCGGCGGCCCCAACGGCGCGGCCATCGGTCCTGACGGGGCCTGCTATGTCTGCAACGACGGCGGCTTCGAGTGGCATCAGCTCGGCGATCTCACCATTCCCGGCGGCAAGCCCGCGAACTATTCGGGCGGACGTATCGAGCGTGTCGATCTCAAGACCGGCAAGGTCGATGTGCTCTACACCCATGTCAACGGCAACCCGCTGATTGGCCCCAACGACATTGTTTTTGACAAGGAAGGCGGGTTCTGGTTCACCGATCACGGCAAGCATGACGACCGCATCCAGTATCGCGGCGGTCTCTATTACGGCAAGATCGACGGCTCATTTGTAAAGGAAGTAGCCTTTCCGGTGCTCAGCGCCAATGGCGTCGGTCTGTCCCCGGATGAAAAGACGGTCTATGTCGCTGACACCTATTCGGCGCGCCTGTTCGCCTTCGACATCACCGCGCCCGGCGAAGTGACGCCGCCCACAGGTCCCGGCGGCCCGGGCCGCTATGTCGGGGCCGCGCCGGGGCATACTTTCTTCGATTCGCTGGCGGTGGATGCCGAGGGCAATATCTGCGTCGCGACCATCCTCAACGGCGGCATCACGACCTTCTCGCCGGACGGCTCATCGATCACGCACACGCCGCTTGATGACCTGCTGGTCACCAATATCTGCTTTGGCGGCAAGGATCTGAAAACGGCCTTCATCACGCTGTCCTCGACCGGACGGCTGATCTCGATGGACTGGCCGACGGCGGGCCTGCCCCTCAACTTCCTGAACAAATAACGGAACTCAGTCTTCCGTCACGAATAGCGGCGCTTTGCGTGCTCCGGCACCGAGCGCCGCATCTATGTGGGCAGCAACGCGGCCTGCAATCTGGATGAAGATGCGGGCTTCCTCGCTGCCGGGCTCCGTCGCCACGATCGGGCGGCCATTGTCCGAGGTTTCCCGCACCGACATATGCAGCGGCACCTCCCCCAGAAAATCGCAGCCCAGTTTCGCCGCCATCGCGCGGGCGCCGCCCTGGCCGAAAATATAGGATTTCTCGCCCGAGCCGGGGCTGATGAAATAGGCCATGTTCTCGATGATGCCGAACACCGGCACATGGGTTTTCTCAAACATGGCGAAGCCCTTGCGGGCGTCGATGAGCGCGATCTCCTGCGGGGTCGAGACGACCACCGCGCCAGTCAGCGGCACGCGCTGCGCCATGGTCAGTTGCGCGTCGCCGGTGCCGGGGGGCATATCGACGATCAGCACGTCGAGCTCGCCCCATTCCACGTCCACCAGCATCTGGGTCAGTGCGCTCTGCACCATCGGGCCGCGCCAGATCATGGGCGTGTCCTCCTCGACGAGGAAGCCGATGGACATGGTCTTGATGCCCCAGTTCTCCATGGGGATCAGCTTTTTGCCATTGGCCTCGGGCTTGCCCCTGATGCCCATCATCCGCGGCACCGAGGGACCGTAGATGTCGGCATCGAGCAGGCCGACCTTGCGGCCGAGGCTGGCAAGGCCGAGCGCGAGATTGACGGCGACGGTCGATTTGCCGACGCCGCCCTTGCCGCTGGCGACCGCAACGATGGCCTTGATGCCGGGCAGATGGAGGGTGCCCTGCGCCTGCGCTCCCTGTGTGCGGCCCGGCTGTGGATGATCTTGGGCCGCGTGGCTGTGCCCCTCGTGGTGGTTGGTGGCCGGGGTGGCGGGCGCGTCGCGGTGGGCGGTCAGCACGGCGGTCACGGTCAGCACGCCCGGCACACGGCGCACGGCGTCCTCGCAGGCCTTGCGCAGGGGCTCCCGGGCGCGGCCCTGGTCGGGAGAGACCTCAAGACTGAAGCCGACATGGCCGTCTCGGGCGATCACCCCTTGGACAAGTCCCGATGAAACCACATCTAGGGAGGTATCGGGATCAATCACCCGGGCGAGGGCGGCAAGCACATCCTCTTTCGTCACACGGGTCATCGTTTCTCTTTCGTGCTGGTGGCCGGACGGGGCAATTCTGGTGACACAGGCATAACAACGGGGAAGTAATAGGATGGAGAGGGATTACAAAGCTGTAATCTTGATGGGACGAGGGCTCGTTGCACCCCTTCCTGTGCTGTCATATAACCCCCGGACTGTTGATTTCCAATCCAAGACTCCCCTGCTTTATGAAGGATTATGAATGCCCTGGAGTAATCAGAATGGTGGCGGTGGCTGGCAAGGTGGCGGAAATCGCGGGCCCTGGGGGCAGGGGCCGAAAGGCGGCGGCCCGGGCGGCGGCGGCAATCGCCCGCCGGATCTCGACGATCTGGTCCGCAAAGGGCAGGAAAAATTACGGGAAATCTTCGGCGGTGGCAGAGGGGGGGGGACACCCGGCGCCGGCAACTCCAAAGGCATCGCGCTCATCATCGGACTTGCTGTGCTGGTTCTGATCGGCTGGAGTTCGGTGTTCCGGGTTGATACCGATCAGCAGGGCATCGTCCTGCGCTTTGGCGACTTCGTGCGCGTGCAGCCGCCCGGCCTGCATCTCAAGTTTCCCTATCCTGTCGAGACGGTGGAACTGCCCACGGTGACCCGCATCCAGCGCGTGGACATTGGCATGCGCGGCACCACCGGCGGCGCGCTCAGCGTGCCTGAGGAAAGCCTGATGCTGACCGGCGACGAGAACATCGTCGACATTTATTTCTCGGTCTACTGGCGCATCAAGGATGCGGCCGACTATCTGTTCAACATCCAGTCGCCTGATCTGACGGTGAAGGCTATCGCCGAAAGCGCGATGCGCGAGGCCGTCGGCCAGTCCCAGATCGACGTACTCCAGACCACTGGCCGGAACGACGCACAGAACAAGGTGCGTCAACTGATGCAGGATGCGCTCGATTCCTACAAGTCCGGTATTCTCATCACCGAGGTCAAGCTTCAAAAGGTCGATCCGCCGTCCGAGGTCATCGACGCCTTCCGCGATGTCCAGGCGGCCCGCGCCGACCAGGAGCGTTTGCAGAACGAGGCGCAGTCCTACGCCAACACCGTGGTGCCGAAGGCGCGCGGCAATGTCTCGCAGATCACGCAGGCGGCCCAGGCCTACAAGGCCCGGGTGGTCGCGGAGGCGCAGGGCGAGACCAAGCGCTTCCTCGCGGTGCTTGAGCAATACAAGAAGGCCAAGGACGTCACGCGCGAGCGGATTTATCTGGGCACCATGGAGCAGGTCTTCACGGATACCAACAAGGTCATCATCGATCAGCCCGACGGAAAGGGCGTGTTGCCCTATCTGCCGCTCGACTCGCTCAAGCCGCAGGCGAAAAAGCCGGTCGCTGATGCCAGCGATGTCCCTGATCTCGCGACCAGCAACAACGGAACCCCCCGCCCATGAAAAGCAATTACGGTGTCGTCGCTGCGGTCGTGGGCGTTGTCCTGGCGGTCACAGCCTATGCGTCCTTCTACTCGGTCGACATGACCGAACAGGCGCTTGTGCTCCAGTTCGGCGATCCGCGCGGCCAGCCGATCACAGAGCCGGGCCTGCATGTGAAACTGCCGTTCATCCAGAATGTGGTTTATGTGGACAAGCGGCTGCTCGATCTCGACAGCCCGACCGAGGAAATCATCGCCGAGGACAGGAAGCGCCTCGTCGTCGACGCCTTCGCGCGTTACCGCATCGTCGATGCGCTCAAATTCTACCAGAGCGTGGGCGACCAGATGTACGCGACCAACCGGCTCCAGCCGCTGCTCGTCTCCGCATTGCGCAATGTGATCGGCGACAACAGCCTTGAGGAACTGGTGCGCGACAATCGCGCGGGACTGATGCAGCAGATCCGGGACACGGTGAACAAGGCGACGCAGGAATTCGGTGTGGAGGTCGTTGATGTCCGCATTCGCCGCGCCGATCTGCCCGAGGCGAACAGCCAGGCGATCTATCGCCGGATGCAGACCGAACGCGAGCGCGAAGCCGCTGAACTGCGGGCGCAGGGGCAGGAATTCGCCCAGACGATCCGCAGCAAGGCCGACCGCGACGTGACGGTGTTTGTCGCCGATGCGGAGCGGGACGCCCAGTCGGTGCGTGGCGAGGGCGACGCGGAAGCCAACCGTGTGGCCGCTGAGGCCTATAGTCAGGATCCGGAGTTCTATGCCTTCTACCGCTCCATGGCCGCCTATTCCAACGCGCTCAAGGGCGACAACACCACGATGGTGCTGGACCCGTCATCGGACTTCTTCCGGTACTTCAACGCAAATCAGGCGACGGCAGGCAAGCGTTGATCGAACTCCTGTCCGCGCTTGGCCTCGCCATCGTTCTTGAAGGCGCGCTCTACGCGGTCTTTCCCAATGTGGCCCGGAACATGGCCATGACGATTGCCGGTTCCTCCGCCGCTTCGCTGCGACGGGCGGGGCTGCTCGCGGCTGTCATGGGGGTGGCGCTGGTCTGGCTTGTCCGGGGTTAGCCAGTCTTCCGCCAGCCTCATATGCCATAAAGTAAAGACCATGTCAGGCGACCAGCGATTGTTTCCGGCTCTCGGCCCTTGTGAACCCCGGTCCGATAAGAGCAATAATTAGGTTGAAGGAATCAGTCGCCCCGGGGGCCGCAAGGAACAGATGATGCAGTTGTTGGAGCGGGTTGCTGGCGCGGTTTTCCGTGGTGCGGGAGCTGTATCGCTGGGGGTTTTCCTCATTTTCATGCCGGGAACCGCGGCGCAATCCCGCGATGAAAGCTCCAGCTTTGCCGATCTGGCGCAGCGCCTGTCGCCTGCCGTGGTTAATATTTCGACGACCCAGACCCTGAAGCCCGGCGAGGAATTGCCGGACGATGACTATCCCGACGATGACGACGCAGGTCCCGATTCCGGCCCCGGCGATGATCCTTCGGTGCCCTTCGATGAGCCGGACTCAGGCTCTGACGCCGCGCCGGGCAAGGTGCAGTCTCTGGGCTCCGGCTTTGTTGTTGATCCCAAAGGCATCATTGTCACCAACAATCATGTCATTGATGGCGCGGATTCGATCGAGGTCAATTTCACCGATGGCTCCACGCTGCCCGCTCGTCTGATCGGCCATGACCCCAAGACGGATCTCGCCGTGCTCAAGGTCGACGCGAAGAAGCCTCTCGCCGCCGTGGCCTTCGGGGATTCAAACACGGCCCGGGTTGGCGACTGGGTGCTTGCCATTGGCAATCCGTTCGGCCTTTCCGGCACAGTCACGGCGGGCATTATTTCGGCCAAGGACCGGGCAATCAACAATCCCGGTCCCTATGACGACTACATCCAGACCGACGCTTCGATCAATCGCGGCAATTCCGGCGGTCCGCTTTTCGACCTGAGCGGTCAGGTCATCGGCATCAATACGGCGATCATCTCGCCCAGCGGCGGCTCGGGCGGCATCGGTTTCGCTGTGCCCTCCGACACGGCAAAGCAGGTGGTTGCCCAGCTTGAGAAGTTCGGTGAGACCCGGCGCGGCTGGCTCGGCGTCCGCATCCAGTCGGTTACGTCCGACATAGCGGAAGGGCTCGGCCTCAAGAGCCCGGGCGGCGCGCTGGTTGCGGGGATTACATCAGGGGGGCCCGCCGACAAGGCCGGCATCGCAACGGGCGATGTCATCGTCGCCTTCAACGGGCGGAACGTCCCGACGGACAAGGACCTGCCGCGCGTGGTGGCGGAATCGCCGATAGGCGCGAAGGTGCCTGTCGAGGTCATCCGCAATGGCGCGGCCAAAACCTTCACCGTCACTCTGGGACGGCTTGAGGATGCTGACGGAGAGCGCGGCGTCCCCAAAACGTCCGCGATACCGACGGCGAAGACGATCGTTCTGGGCATCAGCCTTTCCGACGTCACCGCCGATCTGAGGGATAAATACAGCATCCCGACCGATCTTTCCGGTGTGGTCGTCATCGGGGTGGCGGGGGATAGCGATGCCGCCGCCAAGGGCGTGCAACAGGGCGATGTCATCATCGAGGTCGCGCAGCGCAATGTGCGCAAGCCCGCCGAGGTGAAAGCGCTGGTCGAGGCTGAGCGGGCGGCGGGTCACAGTTCCGTGCTGCTGCTCATTTCCAGCGTCAGCGGCGACCGCCGCTTCATCGCGGTGAAGATCGAGGGCAAGCAGGAAGGCAAGTGATCAGGCGCTGATTTCGCTCTGGTGGTAGCCTTGCAGATAAAGGAGCGCCGTCAGGTCGCCATGGTCGATACGGGCGTCGGCGGCCTCCGCGACCACGGGTTTGGCATGGAAGGCCACGCCAAGACCTGCTTCCCCGATCATGCCCAGATCATTGGCACCGTCGCCGACCGCCATGGTTTCGGCAGCCGAAAGGCCAAGCCGCGCCCGCAGCGCCACCAGCGCCTCGATCTTGGCCTGACGCCCCAGTATTGGATCGGCGACCTCGCCGGTCAGCACCCCGTCCCGGAAAATGAGCCGGTTCGCCTGATGGCTGTCGAAGCCGACGGCGGCGCTTACCCGTTCGGTGAAGAAGGTGAAGCCGCCCGAGACCAGCGCGCAGGTGGCGCCATGCGCCCGCATGGTGGCGATGAGCGCGCGGCCGCCCGGCGTTTCGGTGATCCGGTCACGGTAGACCTCTTCCAGCGCGGCAAGCGGCAGGCCGCGCAGCAGGCCGACACGCTCGCGCAGCGCAGGCTCGAAATCGATTTCGCCGCGCATGGCCCGTTCAGTGATGGCGGCGATCCTGGGGCCGATGCCGAAATGATCGGCCAGTTCATCGATGCATTCCTGCCCGATGATGGTCGAATCCATGTCCGCCACCAGGAGCTTCTTGCGCCGGTCCGGGACAGGCTGGACCGCGAGATCAATGGCCACACCAGCAAAAAGCGGACACAGTTTCTGCACATAGCTTGCGCTGCTCTCCCCTTCGGGGGCATCAAAGACGATGTCGCAGGCAAGGCCGGGAGCGAGCCAGCCGGGCCGGGCGTTCGGCAATGCAGCGGCTGCGGTTTCGACATGAGCGGAGGTCAGCGCCGTTGCGGCATTGCCGATCAGGGTAAGGACAAGAGACATGGAGACGCCTGAAAGCCTGGGTTTGAGCCTGCCGCTCATGGTCGAGCGCGCGGTCCTTATTGCAGGGCCGACGGCGAGCGGCAAGTCCGCGCTGGCGCTTTCGCTGGCCGAACGGCTGGGGGGCGAGATCGTCAATGCGGATTCGATGCAGCTTTACCGCGAGTTGCGCCTGCTGACGGCTCGTCCCAGCCCCGGGGATGAGGCGAGGATCCCCCACCATCTCTATGGCGTTTTGCCGGGGGACAGTCCCGCCTCGGCGGGCATCTGGACGCGGCTGGCGCTCGACGCCATCGCGGATATTGCCGCGCGGGGGCGGGTGCCCATCGTGGCGGGCGGCACCGGGCTCTATTTCAGGGCTCTGACAGAGGGGCTGGCTCCTATTCCCGACATTCCGGCCGGTATCCGCGCGGATGTGCGCGCCGAGGTGGCGATGATCGGCCCGGAGCGCGCTCATGGCCTGCTGGCGGGGCTCGATCCTGAACTCGCCGCCGTGTTGCGCCCGAGCGATCCGCAGCGCATCGCCCGTGGCCTTGAGGTGGCGCGCGCGACGGGGAGGCCGCTGAGCCTGTGGCAAAGGGAAGGGCAGGTGCCAGCGCTGGCGGGGAACCTTGTCAAGGTCGCGCTCGCGCCGGAACGGGAGGCGCTTTACGCGCGGTGTGATGCCCGCTTCGACGCAATGATGGCGCAAGGGGCGCTTGATGAGACGAGCGCCCTCATGGCGCTCGATCTCGATCCGTCCCTGCCCGTCATGAAGGCGCTGGGGGTGCCGCCTCTGGGGGGATTCCTCGCGGGGGAGATGCCGCTGGAGAAGGCCGTTTTCCGCGCCAAAGCTGACACACGGGCCTATGCGAAAAGGCAGACTACATGGATAAACAATCAGATGATTACGTGGAATCGCATAAATACGAAAGATTCGGAAAGAATTTTGTCAGAAATCTTGTCGATTATTGATGATTAGGGCTTGACCCCACCCACTCCGCTGGATAGGTTGCCCACCTTCGAGACTGGCCGAAGCCGGTTTCAGGGCTTGTCTAGCTATCTGCCTCAATATTCAGACGGGATGCCCGGCCAGCACCGGGCATAAATTTTTGTACAGGACCGACATCATGGCCGCTCAGGAAATGACAGGCGCGGAAATCGTCATCAAGGCGCTCGTCGATCAGGGCGTGGATACGATTTTCGGCTATCCGGGTGGTGCAGTCCTGCCGATCTATGACGCGCTGTTCCAGCAGCACAAAATCCGCCACATCCTTGTTCGCCATGAGCAGGCCGCCGTCCATGCGGCCGAAGGCTATGCGCGCTCGACCGGCAAGCCCGGCGTCGTCCTCGTCACCTCGGGACCGGGGGCGACCAATGCGGTCACCGGGCTCACCGATGCGCTGATGGATTCGA
>JAATFR010000003.1 GCA_015655095.1 Hyphomicrobiales bacterium
CCTGGGTACTCGACGATATCACCGAAATCGTCGGCGAGGTCGGCGACAAGGTCGATGTCATCATGCTGCCCAAGGTCGAGGGCCCATGGGACATTCACTATCTCGACCAGCTTCTGGCCCAGCTTGAGGCCCGCCACAGCGTCAAGAAGCCGATCTTGATTCACGCCATTCTGGAAACGGCTCAGGGCGTCAAAAATGTGGACGAGATCGCGGCTGCAAGCCCGCGCATGCACGGCATGAGCCTCGGACCTGCCGACCTTGCCGCCTCACGCGGCATGAAGACCACCCGTGTCGGCGGCGGCCACCCGTTCTATGGCGTGCTGGAAGACCCCAGGGAAGACGGCTCGGCTCGCACCTTCGTCCAGCAGGATCTGTGGCACTATACCGTCGCGAAAATGGTCGATGCCTGTCTTTCCAATGGCATCCGTCCCTTCTATGGCCCGTTCGGCGACATTCAGGATCAGGCCGCCTGCGAGGTGCAGTTCCGTAACGCCTTCCTGATGGGCTGTGTTGGCGCCTGGTCTCTCCATCCCAACCAGATCGCCGTCGCCAAGCGCGTGTTCAGCCCGGACGTCAAGGAAGTGCTGTTCGCCAAGCGCATTCTTGAAGCCATGCCAGACGGGCGCGGCGTCGCCATGATCGACGGTAAGATGCAGGATGACGCCACCTGGAAACAGGCCAAGGTCATCGTCGATCTGGCGCGGAAAGTCGCCCTGAAAGACCCTGAACTCGGGCAGGCCTACGGTTTCTGATCAGAAAATTTCCCCGTTCTCACCCTGAAATGAGGTGATATGCCAGTACCGTCAATGGCCGCCCCTCCAAAAGGCGGCCATTGACGCCCGACCAAATATAAGAATAATTTCCATATATGGGAATATTGCCAACTCAAGCGCTTGCTGACCATTTGCATGAACTCCGCGTGGAGCGTGGACTGACATTGGAGGCCCTAGCGCGCAATGTTGGGGTCAGCCGAGCCACACTTTCACGAATTGAGAATGCCGAGGTTAGTCCCACAGCGGAAACACTCGGTCGCTTGGCGACAGCCTTTGCTCTGCCCATTTCACAACTTCTGGCGCCACTGGAGCAGGACTTTTCGTCTCTCGTCCGCCATTCCAATCAAAGTGTTTGGCATGACCCCAAGAACGGGTTCTCTCGCCGGTCCCTTTCGCCTCCGGGTGGAAGGCTGCAACTCGAAATGATCGAGTGCGAAATCCGGCCTTACCAACGCATCGCCTATGACCGGCCCGCCCTTGCAGGCCATGAGCATCACCTCGTGCTTCTAGGGGGCGCGCTCACGATCACGGTCGACGGCGCCAAGCACGACCTGCGTCCCGGTGACTGCCTTCGCTATCGGTTGTACGGCGCATCGTCTTTCGAGACCGATGAGCAATCAGCCCGATACATCATCGCCATGGCTTGAGGTGCCACCTTTCATGGACATCCAGATTATCGAATTCGACGCGCCAGCAATCCAGCTAGGACTGGACTCTCTTGCACAAATCCTTGCCGACAGCGTGACTGATGGGGCGGCCATCAGCTTCATGGCCCCCCTGCGCTACAAGGACGCTGCACTGTTCTGGTCTCGGGAGGTTCAGCCGGAGGTCATAGCGGGGCGGCGCTTGCTGTTCGGTGCTCAGCGCCGGGGCGATCTGGTCGGAACGATTCAGCTCATCACGGCTATGCCGCCCAACCAGCCTCATCGCTGCGAGATTGCCAAGATGATTGTCCACCCGAGAGCTCGCAGGCTTGGCATCGGACGAGCCCTTATAACTCGCGCCCTTGATCACGCGCGTAATCTCGGGAAGACACTCGCCACGCTGGATACGCGAACCGGTGATGTGGCCGCATCGCTCTATGGCTCTGTTGGCTTTGAGGTGGCCGGGACGATCCCGGATTTTGCCTGGGACCCGGATGGAAGAGCGCGGCACGCCACCACCTATATGTTCTGCCGGCTTTAGTCGGGATCGGGGGCTTGTCGTCGCGCACGCGTGAGCGCATTGGTGGCCCTGTTGGCAACAAGACCGTCAAATCATCACCAAAAGAAAATGCAGGTTCTGGTGAACTCCCGCCCGAGGGCGGAGAAAGCTGTCAAAGCCAGCCCTTTATCCGCAGATAGACCAGTTCCCCGACTGCCGCCAGCAACAACACGCCCGTCACGCTGATAAAAGCCCAGTGACTGGCGGCGCCCGGAATGCCGCCGACATTGATGCCGAGCAGACCGGTGAAAAAAGTCAGCGGCATGAAAATGACGGTGACCACCGAAAGAACGTAGAGCTTGCGGTTTATATCGTCCGCCCGCCTGCTTTCCGCCTCCTCCTGCAACAGGGCTGCGCGGTCGCGTATATCCTCCAGCTCCTCCAGATCGCGCGTCACCTGATCGACCAGATTTTGCAGAGAGGCGCGCTGGCGCTGCGTCATCCAGTGCAGATCTTCGTGCGACAATTGCGACAAGGCCTCACGCTGGGGCACGATATAGCGCTTCAGGCGGATCGCGCGCTGGCGAGTGATCGAGAGGCGGCGATGGGTCTCCTGATTCAAACTCTTCAGGGACAGTTCCTCAAGAGCCGACAGTGTCTGGTCAAGGTTCTCAATGATGGGCTGCGTGCGGCTCGCGAGCTCGGTCGCCAGCTCCTGAACGAATTGCCCTGAATTGCGGGGCCCATTATGCGCGAGAATGCGGTCGCATATCTCGCTCACTGTCCTCAGATGGCGGAAGAACACGCTGACAACCCGCCCCTCCTCCACCCAGAGCCGGATCGAGACCATGTCTTCGGGCCGCGCATTGGGGTTGAGGTTGACGCCCCGAAGATTGATCAGGGCGCCATCGCGAAAACGGGCGAAGCGGGGTCTTGTCTGCTCCGCCAGCATGGCGTCGACAACCAGCGGGTCAAGCCCGCTGCTGTCCCTGAGCCAGGCAACGCCTTCCGGGTCCTGCTGATAGATATGGGTCCAGACAAGGCTCGCATGGTGAAGTTCCTGCGTGGCCTCGGCAAAGGAAACGGACCTTGAATGACCATTTTCCTCGACCACAACCGAAAAAGATGTCGTGGACGTCATATTCATATCAATCTCCCGAAATCCGTCTCAGGAAAGCGTTGCCAGCGCTTCCGGCTTGAAGGCCTTCAGCTCGTCGAACCGGCCCTCATGAATCTTGCGCGCCCATGCGGGATCAACCAGCAAAGCCCGCCCGACAGCCACGAGATCGAATTCTCCCTGATCCAGCCGCTCCAGCAAATCGTCAATGCCTGTCGCAGTGGACGATTCGCCCCTGAACGAGCCGATGAATTCGCCCGAGAGGCCCACGCTGCCGACAGTGATCGTCGGCTTGCCGGTCAGCTTCCTGGTCCAGCCGGCAAGATTGAGGCTCGATCCCTCGAATTCAGGCTCCCAGAATCGCCGCGTCGAGCAGTGGAAAACATCGACGCCGGCATCGGAGAGCGGCTTGAGGAAAGCGCCCAGCTCTTCCGGGGTGGAGGCAAGACGCGCTGTATAATCCTGCTGCTTCCATTGTGAGAAGCGCAGGATGACCGGATAGTCGTGCCCCACCTCGCGGCGGATCGCCTCGACGACGCGCACACCAAGCTGCTCGCGCCCGAGCATGTCGCCGCCGAATTCATCGGTGCGCTCATTGAGCCCGGCCCAGAAGAACTGGTCGATCAGGTAGCCGTGGGCGCCATGTATCTCGACGCCGTCAAAGCCGATCTTGCGCGCATCTGCGGCGCCCTTGGCGAAGGCGTCGATCACGGCCTGCACATCGGCGCGGCTCATCGGCTCGGAGACCTTCTTGCCCGGTGCGACCAGACCTGAAGGGCCCGCGCTCGGCAGTTCGGGATGCGGCGCGTTCGGGGCCGAGGGATTGCGGGCCATGCCGACATGCCAGAGCTGGGGCATGATCTTGCCGCCTGCCTCATGCACCTCGGAAACGACATTCCTCCAGCCTTCAAGCGAAGGGCCGAAGAAATTGGGGATATTCACGTCCATCGAGGAAACCGGGTGATTGATGGTTGTGCCTTCGGTCACGATCAGCCCGACCTCGTTTTCGGCGCGACGGCGGTAATAGGCCGCCACATCTGCCCCGGGCACGCCGTCGGGAGACTTGGAACGGGTCATCGGCGCCATGACGACGCGATTCGCCAATGTCAGACCGTTAAAGGTAAACGGCTCAAACAGGGCCTTTACGGATCGGCTCATAAAAATTCTCCACTGTAAAACTGGGAAATCCTCAGGAAAATCCAGTTAAATTTCGGTATTGCATCTTGCCGGGAAGCAATACGGATGCCATTAGAACTTGGCTTTGCCGTATGTATGGCATTCCGTTCCTGCCCTGCCACTGATAGATTCACCCGGTGGGACGGCAGGCGTGCCGTAGCCCGTTCAGGAGATTTGCATCCGCATGACGATCAACAGGGAAGCGAAATTCAGGATCGGACAGCTTGTCCGTCACCGCTTCTACTCGTTTCGCGGTGTCATCTTCGATGTCGATCCGACCTTCAACCATACCGA
>JAATFR010000379.1 GCA_015655095.1 Hyphomicrobiales bacterium
TCGCCTTCCTGATCCGCAATTTTCCGACGGGATTCGGCGCGGTGGCGCCCAGCTTCATCCAGATCGGCGAGGAGCTGGACCGCGCGGCGCGGATTTCCGGCGCGGGGCGCTGGGCGGCGATCCGGCATGTCACGCTGCCGCTGACCAGGGGTGCGCTGGCCGGGTGCTTCGTGCTCTATTTCGTGTATTTCCTGAAGGAATATTCCTCGGCCGCCTTCCTGTTCGGGCCGGGCAGCGAGGTGATCGGCACGACCATGCTGCAACTGAATTTCTCCGGCTTCCTCGGAACGCTCGCGGCGCTGGCCTGCATCGAACTGGTGATCCTGGTGCCCTTCGCGATCCTGATATACGCACGGCGGTGACGTAATGGCGGCGATGATCGAACTCACCGGCGTGGCGAAGCGGTATGGTCCCGTGGAGGTTCTGTCCGCGCTCTCGCTCGGCATCGCGGCGGGCAGTTTCACCTCCCTGCTCGGCGCGAGCGGCTGTGGCAAGACCACCATGCTCAACATGATCGCGGGGCTGGACCAGCCCAGCGCGGGCGACATCCGCATCCAGGACACGCTGGCCTTCTCCAGTCGGCGCGGCATCGACGTGCCGGCGCACCGGCGCAACATGGGCTATGTGTTCCAGTCCTACGCGCTGTGGCCGCATATGCGCGTGATCGACAACGTGGCCTATCCGCTGCGGGTGCGCGGCATCGGCGTGGCGGAGCGTCGCCGCGCGGCCCAGGCCATGCTGGAACGGTTGGAGCTGGACGCGCTGCCGCAACGCTTCCCGTTCGAGCTCTCCGGCGGTCAGCAGCAGCGCGTGGCCATCGCCCGCGCCCTGGCGATGCAGCCCGAAGTCCTTCTCTTTGACGAGCCGACCAGTGCTCTTGACCCCGAACTGGTTGGCGAGGTGCTGCGGGTGCTGACCGATCTTGCCGGAACGGGCGTGACCATGGTGATCGCCACGCATGAGATGGGCTTCGCCCGAGACGTCGCCCATAACGTCGCCTTCCTGCAGGGCGGGCGCATCGTCGAATATGGCAAGGCGCGTCAGGTGATCACCGCGCCGCGGCACGAGCGGACACAGGCGTTCCTGCGCCGCGTGGCGGTCTGAAACGGAACGACGGGAACGGAACGGCAATGGTACGGACTGCGGAAATCGGCATCATCGGCGTGGGCACGGCGGGCAGCATGGCGCTGTGGCAACTGGCGCGGCGCGGCGTCGAGGTGGTGGGGTTCGAGCAATTCTACCCCGGCCATGCCCTGGGCGCCGCGGGGGGCGACACGCGGCTGTGCCGCATCGCCTCGGAAGGGCACGAGTTCATTCCAATGTCGCGCCGGGCGCGGCCCCTGTGGCGCGAACTGGAGGCGGAAAGCGGGCTGTCGCTTTACGATGCCTGCGGCGGGCTGAGCATCGGCCAGCCGGATTCGGCGCCGATCTGCAAGGTCACGGGCAATGCCGAGGCATTCGGCCTGCCGCATGAAAAGCTGGATGCCGCCGAGTTGCGCCGCCGCTATCCGCACCTGCCGGTGCAGGATGGCGAGATCGGGTTCCTCGACAGTGAGGCGGGGCAGGTCAAGGCGCAGGTCTCGATCGTGGCAGCGACCGATGTGGCGGAAAGGGCGGGGGCAAAGATCCTGCGCGGCTGCGCGGTCAGCGACATCCGCGCCGATGAGGATGGCGTCCGCTTCCGTGCCGCGGGCGAGGACTGGCGCGTCAGGCGGCTGATCCTTTCGCCCGGCGCCTGGGCCAATGCTTTTGGCGCGGCGATGTTGCCCGCGGTGACGATCAAGCGTGTCGCCGTCTACTGGTACCCGTTGCGCAATGCGGGGCTTTACCGGCCCGATGTCTTCCCGATCCTCGAGCGGCAGAACGGCGAGGGGTTTTTCTACGCTTGGCCCTGCATCGACGGCAGCACACTAAAGGTGGCGCTCGGGCAGGGCATCGGGCTGGAAACCATCGCCTCGCCCGACGGTTTCGACCAGAGCCTGATGGACGGGCTGCGGCCAAGGATGGATGCCGTAGTGGCGGAATATCTGCCCGATGTGATCCCGGTCCAGATCCGCCATGCGGTTGCCATCGACGGATATACAGGCGACGGAAGCTTTATTTTCGGCCCGCTGGCCGGGGCGCCGAACATTATAGCGATGACCGGTCTCTCCGGCCATGGTTTCAAGATGGCGCCCGAAATCGGCCGACAGGCTGCGGAATGGGCAACCAGAGGTGAACCATCAGCTGATATGCTGAAGATGCGCGCTTAGGGTCAGGACCCATTGATCTTCCGCTTTCGGCATGATTCAGGCTCCGCAAGGAGACTGATGGATGAGCAATATTTTCTGGCTGACGGACGCGCAGATGGCACGGCTCGAGCCGTTCTTTCCCAAGAGCCATGGCAAGCCTCGCGTTGATGATCGGCGCGTTCTGAGTGGGATAATATTCATCAATCGCAATGGCTTGAGGTGGCGCGACGCACCGAAGGAATATGGCCCGCCCAAGACGCTCTACAACCGCTGGAAGCGATGGAGCGACAGGGGCGTCTTCGCACGGATGATGGATGGCCTGGCTGCCGAAGCTGCGGTTCCGAAGACCGTGATGATCGATGCGACATATCTGAAGGCGCACCGCACGGCGACCAGCCTGCGGTCGAAAAAGGGGACCCGGCGACCACAGAGGCCGTTTGATCGGTCGCACAAAGGGCGGCATGAACACCAAGTTGCATGCCGTCACTGATGCGGAAGGCCGCCCGATCCGGTTCTTCATGACCGCCGGCCAGGTCAGCGACTACACCGGCGCGGCCGCGTTGCTGGGTAGCTTGCCAAAGGCAGAGTGGCTGCTGGCCGACCGGGGATATGATGCCGACTGGTTCCGGGAAGCGTTGAAGGACAAGGGGATAAGACCCTGCATCCCCGGCCGGAAATCGCGCGGCAAGCCCATCAAGTATGACAAGCGTCGCTACAAACGCCGTAACAGGATCGAGATCATGTTCGGCCGCCTGAAGGATTGGCGAAGGGTTGCCACCCGCTACGACCGGTCACCGAAGGTCTTTCTGTCCGCTGTCGCCCTCGCCGCTGCCGTCATGTTCTGGCTATGAGCCGAGAAAGAGATGCCGTAACGGGGCCTGCGTCGCGACCCGCCCGTTACCGTTGCAAGATCGAGGGCAAGCTGGCGCCATTCCCGTATCGGATCCACATGGAGGACTGCGGGATGAAGCTGTTTGTCGGGCTGGATGTGTCGCTTGAGAAGACCGCGATCTGCGTGATCAGCGAGCATGGGAAGATCGTGAAGGAGGCGCAGGTGGCCAGCGAGCCCGAAGCGCTGTCGTGCTGGATCTGCGACCAGGACGGCGCAATTGCCGCCGTCGGGCTTGAGGCTGGCCCCTTGTCGCAGTGGCTGCATCGCGGGTTGTCAGATGCGGGACTACCTGTCGTTCTGATGGAAACCAGACAGGTAAAAGGCGCCCTGAAGGCCATGCCGATCAAGACGGACCGGCGGGATGCAGAGGGTATTGCACGTCTGCTTCATCTTGGTTGGTTCCGACCCGTTCATTGCAAATCGGTGTCTGCACAGGAGGTTAGAGCGGTGCTCAGCGCTCGTAAGGCTGTGCAACAAGGGTTTATCACGCTGGAAATGTCACTGCGCGGGCTGCTGCGGAACTTCGGGCTCAAGGTTGGCACCATATCCCGTGGCAGGTTCGAACAGCGTATCCGCGAACTAGCGGCAGGCAACCCGATGCTGGAAGCGGCAACCGAACCCATGCTTCGCGCGCGCTCGGCGCTGCGGCGAGAGCTGGCA
>JAATFR010000335.1 GCA_015655095.1 Hyphomicrobiales bacterium
CAGTACCCTGGATGCCACACTGTATTATACAGGCATCCACATCTAATGTCATGCTACTGGTATCACATGCAGGTATCCGTTCCGAAGTGCCTCATCTGTGGTAAGCAAATGATCCCTGTATAACCCCGCTCAATCAGGCCGGGCGCCCAGCGCCGGGCCGCGGACCCATTACCACCATTTTGTCCTTCAGCGATGCCCGCAAGGCCAGCGCGGACAAGTCAGACCGGAGCCGGACCATGGCCGTACCGAAGCGTAAAACCAGCCCCGCCAAGCGCGGCATGCGTCGTTCAGCCGACGCGCTGTCCCAGCCCGCCTATGTGGAAAGCCCCGATTCGGGCGAGCTTCACCGCCCGCACCATGTCGATCTGAAGAGCGGCATGTATCGCGGCCGTCAGATTCTCAAGGCCAAGAACAACTAATTCCCTCTCTTGAGGGGATACGAAAGGCGCTCGCGGGCTTCCGCGCAGCGCCTTTTCCTGTTTCTAGACTCCCGTTTTAGGCGCTGGCCAGCCCCTTCAGCGCATTGCGGATGTGCCGTTCGGCCTGCTCGTGGACCATGCCGGCCCAGTCATCCTCCTCGATCAGGAAAACCGAGCGGATCGCCTGCTTGATCGCGACCGCCTGCGGGTCGTCGAGCCCCTTGCCCTTCATGTGCAGCCAGTTGTCCGCCATCAGCGCCGCGCCGACATCGCTCTGGGGCTTCGTGCCATATTCGATGGAAACGGCCATGATCTGGCGCTCGCGCCCCGGCTCCTGCGTCAGCCGGTCGATCAGCGCCGCCTTCATCGAGCCCTTCACGTCCGCTGAAACCGACGTGCCCGCCTGGGTGGAGCGGATATCCGCGCCCAGCCATTGCTGAGCCAGGGCAAAGGAGGGGCTGTCGGGCGCGACCGTGGACAACAACTCGCCCATGCCGCGCTCGCCGAGCCCGGTGTGAATGTCAAAGAACGCCAGCGCCCGGGCGGGCGCGAGTTCCGTCTCGAAAATCGCCCTTACGGTTTTGTTCGACCATGAAGGTCCGTGGCCGCCGAAGAACAGGCCTTTGGGATAAGTATATTGCCCCGTGCTCACGGCATCGACATAGGCCTGCTGGCCCCGCGTCTTGACGAAATCCAGAATGCTTTCCAACAGCGCTGTCTGCGTCGCCTGCGTCCACTCATCGGGCAGCAGCGCGTCATGGAGCAGGGCATAATCCTCATTAGACGGAAGAGGGGCGTTGAAATCGACGAAGTTGCGGTTGAGGTCGATATTGTCCTCGTTCACCCGCCGCCCCCAGGCAAAGCCATGGGGGTTGAGGGCATGGATGAAAACCAGCGCCGTATCGGCGGGCAACCCGTCCGCCAGCCCGCCTTCCAGCAAAGCTGTCTGGATCGCCGAGCCGCAATAGCCCTCGATACCATGCGTCCCTGAAATGATGCTGAGCACCTTCTCCGCATGGATGGGGCCGATCCGGGCCACATCCATCGACAGATCTTCTCCGCCGGGTCCTTTCAGGGGATGAGGGTGGGCGGTAAGTGCGCCTCCCGCCTTCCGCGCCGCGGTCAGAAAACGGGCGCGGGCGGTTGCGTAATCCGGCGAAAAATAATCGGAGGCCTTTTGGTTGAGCGGTTCTGTCATGGTCATGGGCCGGGCACCTTTGCCTTGTGATCGCGAAATTATTATTTTTACCGGCGAGCCGATGCGAGATGATCATTACGATACGGGATGGGCCTCATCATCGATAAACAGCTCGTAAGCCGCCTGCAAGCGTCCGGTCAGCCCGTGGGAAGGCACTTCCCTGCTTTCCAGGGATGACAAAGGCACAAGACCGATCAGGCTGTTTGTCAGAAATATGCCGTCCGCCGCGTGGAGCCGCTCAAGGCTGACGGTTTCCTCCACAACGATCATCTCCATATACCTGGCAAGCTCGATCACGGTGGCGCGGACGATGCCGGGAAGCACGCCGTCCGAAAGCGGCGGAGTCGCCAGCTGGTCGCCTTCCCAGATGAACACATTGGCGGCTGTCGCGCAGGCCAGCGCGCCGTGTGTATTGAACAAAATCGCCTCGTCCGCGCCTCGTCCGCGCGCCTCCTGTTTGGCCAGCACGCTGTCGAGGTAGGTCAGCGCCTTGAGGTTGGCGGAAGGCGACAGCTCGTTGCGCCGCCCGGTCGCGATGATCGCCGTCAGCGAGGCGGGGGGCGTTGCGGCGGGAGAGGCTGTCACCAGCAGGGTGGGCGTCATGTCGCCCGGCGGCAGAAGCCCGCGCGGACCGCTGCCACGCGTCAGCGTGATGCGCACGGAGGCGCTCTGCGCATTGGCGAGGTTGTTACGCTCCAGCACGCCGCCACAGGCGAACGCCAATCCCGATTCCATGGCCGGAAGCGGAATGCCGAGCGCCCGCGCGCCCGCCTCCAGGCGGGCGATATGCGCCTCGAACAGCACCAGCCGTCCGCGCCGGACAAGGACTGTTTCAAAAAGCCCGTCGCCCAGCAGGAAACCACGGTCGCCCGGCATGATCGCCGCGTCGCTCTCATCGAGAAAAACCCCGTTGAGCCAGACGATCATGAGCAGGCCACCTCCGGTGTTGCGCGTGAGCCGAGCTTGAGGAAATTTCCGAGCAGCCTGTGCCCGTCCATGGTCAGCACCGATTCAGGATGAAACTGCACGCCGATGATAGGCAGGGTTTCGTGCGCCAGCGCCATCAGTTCCCCGTCATCGTCCGATTGAGCGATGGCGCGCAGCGGACCTGCAGGGTCGAGATCGGCCACCAGCGAATGATAGCGCCCCGCCTCGAACGGATTGACCATGCCGTTGAACAGCGGGTGCCCGTCATGGCGGATGGGCGATGGTTTGCCGTGGCGCGGATGCGCGGCACGGCGCATGGTGCCGCCGAAGGCCGCTGCAATGGCCTGATGTCCGAGGCAGACGCCGAGCAGCGCCACGCGCGCGCGGGCGGCGGCATGAACGAGCGCAACCGAAATGCCGGCCTCCGCTGGTCCGCAGGGGCCCGGTGAAAGGATGATCGCTTCAGGCGCGAGTGCCAGCGCTGCCTCGACGCTGATGGCGTCATTGCGCACCACCATGCGCTCATGCCCGAGCTCGCCCACATAGCGCGCAAGGTTCCAGACGAAAGAGTCATAATTGTCGATGATCAGGATCATCGCGGGCGTCCCTTCCTCTCCTGCAAGGCGGGCTCTTCATGGGCTGGCGCGGCAAAGCCCAGCGCCACCATCATGGCCCTAGCCTTGACCAGCGTTTCTTCATATTCGCGAAAAGGATCGGAATCCGCAACGATGCCGCCACCGGCCTGAAAACTGGCGAGCCCCTTGTGAACCACAATGGTGCGAATTGCGATGGAACTGTCCATGGCCCCATCCACCCCGATATAGCCGATGGCGCCGCAATAGGGGCCGCGCAAGGTGGGTTCAAGTTCCGCGATAATCTCCATCGCCCGCACTTTCGGCGCGCCGGTGATCGAGCCGCCGGGAAAGCAGGCCGCCATGAGATCGATGGCTGTCATGCCCTCCTGCAACGCGCCGGTCACAGTCGAGACCAGATGATGCACCGTCGCAAAGCTTTCCAGCGCGTTAAGCTTTTCCACCCGGACGGAAAAATCCTTGCAGACCCTCGAGAGGTCGTTGCGCAGCAGATCGACAATCATGGTGTTTTCCGCCCGGTCCTTTTCGGACGCCAGCAGTTCGGCGGCAAGGGCCGCATCTTCATCCCCATTGCGTCCGCGCGGCCTTGTGCCCTTGATTGGCCTTGTTTCGACAAGGCCGCTCCGGCATTCCAGAAACCGCTCCGGCGAATTTGAGACGAGCGCCCCTTCGCCGAAATTGAAGAAGGCGGCATGGGGCGCGGGAGCCTGCATGGTCAACCGGCGATAGAGCATGAAGGCGTCGTCGCCGGGGGCAAGCCGCGCCTCGAACCGCTGCGACAGGTTGGCCTGAAAAATGTCGCCCGCATGGATGTAGTCGATCACACGGGCGACCGCATCGCGATAGGCGGCGGGGCTGAAATTCGAAGATAACTCAGTTGGCAGACGGAGCTGCAAGATGGAAACCGGCGGCAGCGGCGGAACTGGCGGCGCAAAGGCCGCCATCGCCCTTTCCTCCGCGCCTGAGCGCGCGATTATAAAGACGCGGCGGCGCGCCGCATCGAACGCCAGCAGGAAATCATAGGCCCCGAGCGCCAGTCCCGGCAGGCGCTGGTCATCCACCGCGAACGGCGGCTGATGCGGCGGCAGGCGCTCAAGGCTCGCTCCAAGATCATAGCCAAGATAGCCGCCGATCCCGCCTGTGAAGGGCAGTCGAACTCCTGCCGCAAAAAGAGCCCCCTGTGCCGGGCAGGTGTCTACATAAAAGGCGCGCAGCGCATCGAAGGGCTTGAACCCAGTTGACGCGCCGTCGCGCAATACTTCATCCCCCTTCATTGTCAAGGTGCTGAAGGGACGGATGGCGATGAAGCTCCAGCCCGTCTGCCCCCAGTCAAGCAGCAGGGCGAAGGGCTCATCGGCGAAGGGTGCGAACGCCTCGACGGGGTCGCGCCAGGGCAGTTCATCTATTACGCGGTACATAGGGCGTCGTTCTCAGGGATGGGTCGTGAGCAGATAGGCGGCGAGGTCCTGTTTGTCGCGCGCATCCAGTTCAAAGAGCGGCATGTTGGAAGGCGGCGTGGCGAGAAGGGCCCCTATGTCTTGCGCATTGTAGCGTTGCCACAGGGCCTTGAGCGGCACTTTCCTTTCGGGCGGGGCGTTGCTGCCATGGCACTCAAGGCAGCCGGTGGTCTCGAACAGCCGTTTGCCGCGATTTATGGAGGCGGGCGCAAAACTTTCGCGAAGCTCCGCGCCGCC
>JAATFR010000186.1 GCA_015655095.1 Hyphomicrobiales bacterium
CAAGAACAAGGACTGGGCTGAATATTTCCTGAACGGCGTGGCCCCGGCGCTTGGCAAGATGGAGTTCATCGCCCGGGCGATCACGCCGCCTTACCGGTCGAAACGTTTCGATACCCGCTTCTTTATCGCCGATGCCGAACTGGTGCAGGGCGACTTGCAGGAGACGCGCGGATCGGGCGAACTGCTTGGCCTGCACTGGCTGACAGTGGACGACGCCAAAGGCCTCGACCTGCCCAACATCACCCGTGTCATCCTCGATGAACTGGACGAACGACTTGCTCTGCCCGTGGCGCGGCAGGCCGAACGGCCTGTGCCCTTCGTCTTTTTCCGCAACGGCAACCCCGTGCGCGAACATCTGTGATGGACGTCATCCCGGAACGTCCGCGCGCCGTCAGGCCACGCCATGCGGCAAGCCTCGTCCTGATCGATTCATCGGGCGAGGAGCCGCGCATCCTGATGGGCCGGCGCCATGCGCGCATGAAATTTATCCCCGATGCCTTCGTCTTCCCCGGGGGCAAGCTCGATCCAGGCGATCTGCTGGCGCGCCCGGCAACACCGCTGCGCGCGGTGACCCTGAAAGCGCTCAATGCCGCGGGCACGCGCACGCCGCTTGCCACCGCACTCGCCCTTGCCGCCGTGCGCGAAACCTTCGAGGAAACGGGCCTGATGCTTTCCGCCCCAGGCCATCCGGGCGCAGGCACGGGCTGGGAAGGCTTCTGCGAGGCCGGACATGCCGCCGCGCTTGACGGACTCGATTTCATCGCGCGCGCCATCACCCCCGCCAGCAGTCCGATCCGGTTTCATGCCCGCTTCTTCTCCGCCCCCGCACCGCAGGCCCGAGGCGACCTCAAGGGCAGCGGCGAACTCCTTGATCTGAACTGGTATCCCCTTTCCCAGGCGCGGAAACTGCCCCTGATAGATGTGACGGAATTTGTGCTAGAAGAGGTCGCAAAACGCGTGGCCGGGTCGGAGCGTCCCCGTCCGCCCCTCTATTCCTACCGAAACGAACGACCGCTCGTTCGCGGCTGAGCCGCTTGCAAACCCTGAGTTTTTTCTATGGCTGAAGGACAACCCCTCCTGGCCGGCAGCTCCATTTTGACGCCCCGGGAACGCCGCAACAGCCTGATCGCGGTTATCGCCTGCATCACCGTATCCGGCCTCTCGCTCGGCGCAACGATGCCCCTGTTATCGATCTCGCTCGCCAGCAAGGGCGTATCGAGCAGCATGATCGGCCTCAACACGGCCATGCCGCAAATCGCCAACCTGATGATCACGCCGTTTATTCCCCGGCTGCTGCGGCGCTATGGGGTCATGAATTTCCTGATCGTGGCAGTGCTGATTTCAGCCTGCGCCATCCCGACTTTCTACCTCATACCCAACCTCTGGGCATGGTTTGTCATCCGCTTCGTGCTGGGCTTTGGCGGCACGGGCCTTTTCGTCGTTTCCGAGTTCTGGATCAATCAGCTCGCCACCCAGGAGAACCGGGGCAAACTGATGGGGCTTTATGGAACGATTCTCTCATGTGGCTTTGCATCGGGGCCGTTTCTTCTCATTTTCACCGGCCATGAGGGTTTTTTGCCATTTGCCGCGATCGGCGGCATCGCCCTCTTCGGCCTTGTGCCGCTCATCATATTCGGCTCGGGGCTGACGCCGAAAATCGAGGGCCGCCCGAAGCACAGTTTCATCGCCATCCTGTTCGCCGCGCCGGCGGCGACGCTCGCAGGGCTCGTCTATGGGGCGACGGAAACCGACATTTTTAACCTGTTGCCGGTCTATGCCCTGCGGTCGGGCCACAGCGAGCAGATGGCGGCACTGGTTCTCTCTGTCTTTGCCGCCGGCAACATCTTCTGCCAGATGCCGCTCGGCTATATCGCCGACAAGATGAATAAACGGCTTCTCCTGCTGTTCTGCGCCTCCGCCGGGCTTGCGGGCGCGGCCGCCATGCCTTTCGCCATCCATTCGGTCTGGACTTTTGTTCCCGTTTTATTCCTCTACGGGGGCGTGGTCGCCGGGCTTTATTCCGTCGGCCTGACCTATCTGGGCGAGCGCTTCCGGGGGGCGGATCTGGCGGCGGCCAATTCGGCCTTCGTAATGATGTACGCCATGGGCGCCCTGACGATTCCCCCTCTTTCCGGCGTCGCCATGGACTGGTGGGACCCCCATGGGCTGATGCTGGTCATGGGTTCGATCTGCCTCGTCTATATCGTGATTGCCGGGGCCCGCGCGCTGGGCAACCGGGCGTGAATGGCGCTCACCCCTTGACTTCCCCCCCTGCCTGAGTAGGCTGCGCAAAATTCGCATATGCGGTGATATGTTTCATGGCGCGCGCCAAGGCGCGCTGCGCCTCAACTTCTAAGGATTTGGTCCCATGGCGAAGCCAGCCACCATCAAGATCAAGCTTGAAAGCGAAGAAGGCACGGGCTCGTTCTACGTGACCCGCAAGAATTCGCGTACCAAGACCGACAAGCTCGTGATGCGCAAATACGACCCCAAGCTGCGCAAGCATGTGAACTTCAAGGAAACGAAGATCAAGTAAGCCCTGGCGGCAACGCCGGCAGCTTGAGATTTCCATGGAACGGCGGACCTCGTGAAAACGAGGTGCGCCGTTATCCGTTGGGCTGGCCGCCTCCGGCATGACAAGCTGAAGCATAATAATAAACGGAGATCAGCCCATGGGATTGCCTGCCAACAAGGATCAGGCGCTCGTTTATGCCTTGCAGGCCCTGCAATATGTAGCGGGTGACGAGGAACTGCTGGACCGGTTCATCGCCCTGACCGGGCTTGGCTATGAAGAGCTGCGCGAACGGGCGGGCGAGCCCGAAACACTTGCCGCCGTGATGGATTTCATTCTCTTTCAGGATGAGACGATCATTGCCGTCGCCAGCGTCCTGTCTGTGCGCCCGGAAGAAATGCTGGGCATCCGCAACGCCCTGCCGGGCAATTTCGAGGTACGCGAGATATGAGCGCCGACAGCCTGCTGCCCGAACTGGGAGATGACATCATCGCGCAAATCGATGCCATCGACCTCGTGCGCGGCCGCCCCCTGCTCATATCGGATGCTGACGAGGTGCTGCTTCAGTTCTGCGTCGGGCTTGAACGCTATCTGGAGACTCAGGGCCTCTGGCTCGATCTCCAGAGCTATGCGCTGACCGGCAATATCAAGCGCCGTTCTGACAATATCGCCGTCCCGCCTACGGAAGTGCCTGCCTTGCTGGAAGCCTTTTTCACCTCCGAAGCCAGCAGGCTCGAGGCCGTGAACGGGGCCAGCGAAGCGCTGCTCGCGCTCACGGGACGCGCCCAGATCGTCGTGCTGACGAATGTGCCCCCAGACCAGCGGCACATTCGCGCGGCGAGCCTTGCCGAGCAGGGCATGCCCTACCCGGTCATTGCCAACAAGGGCCTCAAGGGCGCGGCCGTGAAGCGACTGGCGGCGCGGGTGGAAGCGCCCGTTTTCTTTCTCGACGACATTCCCCACAATCTGGCCTCCGTCGCAGACGCGCATGACGACGCCACGCTGATCCATTTCATCGCGGACAAGCGGCTGGCAAAACTTATCCCCCCCAGCAAGCACAGTCATTTCCACACCAGCGACTGGAGCGATGCCCGCGGCTTCATCGAGCGGCATCTCGACAAACTCGGACATTGAACGGTCTCACATGCGGATCGGGATCGACATGGGCGGCACCAAGATCGAGGGCATCGCTCTGGGTGTGGATGGCGAAGAGCGCGCCCGCCTGCGGATACCCTCGCCACGCGACGATTATCAAGCAACGCTCAGGGCCGTCTGCCGGCTTGTCAGCGCCATCGAGGCCGAAACGGGTGCGCAAGCCTCAACCATTGGCCTTGGCATTCCAGGTGCCCTGTCGCTGGCAACGGGCCTGATCCGGAACGCGAACAGCACCTGGCTGAATGGCCATGCCTTTGACCGCGACATCGCACAGGCGCTGGGCCGCCCCGTCCGTGTCGCCAATGATGCCGACTGCTTTACGCTTTCTGAAGCCAGCGACGGCGCGGCGGCTGGTGGGCGCACGGTCTTCGGCGTGATCCTCGGCACCGGCGTCGGTGGCGGCATCATGATCGGGGACAGGCTCCTTTCCGGGCGCACCGCGATTGCGGGAGAATGGGGCCACAATCCGCTCCCCTGGCCCCGCGACGAGGAACGCCCCGGCCCGCCCTGCTATTGCGGCAAGCGGGGCTGTATCGAAACCTGGCTCTCGGGCCCCGGCCTTGAGGCGGACCATGCGCGCGAGACCGGCGAAACCCGATCCGCGCCGGAAATCGTGGAAGCCGCCGCACATGGGGACAGCAAGGCCCATGATACCATCGCCCGCTATGCCGACCGGCTGGCCCGCGGCCTTGCCACCATCATCAATGTGCTGGACCCCGAAGTCATCGTGCTGGGCGGCGGCCTCTCCAATATCGCCCCGCTTTACGAGCTTGTGCCCGCCCTTCTTCCTCACCATGTCTTTTCGGATCGGGTCGATACCCGGATCGTGAAGAACCGGCATGGCGACTCGTCAGGTGTGCGGGGCGCCGCATGGCTGTGGTCCACCGGGGAGACTGCCGGATGAGCGAGGGAATATGCCGCGACTGCATGGCTCTTGTGCCGCTGGAGGCCCGGCGCTGCCCCGTGTGCGGCCACCCTCGCCTCATCTTCCATCCCGAACTTCATGATCTGACAATCGCCCACATGGATTGTGACGCTTTCTACGCCACCGTGGAAAAGCGCGATAATCCCGAGCTTCTCGACAAGCCGCTGATCGTGGGCGGCGGCAAGCGCGGCGTGGTCAGCGCCGCCTGCTATATCGCCCGGACCTATGGCGTGCGCTCCGCCATGCCCATGTTCAAGGCTTTGAAAGCCTGCCCTCATGCCGTCGTCGTCCCCCCCGACATGGCAAAATATGTCCGGGTTGGCCGCGAAGTGCGCAACATGATGCTCGAGACGACGCCGCTGGTGGAACCGCTTTCCATCGACGAGGCTTTCCTCGATCTGACGGGAACGGAGCGCCTGCATCATGCGAGCGCAGCGGTGACGCTGGCGCACCTTGCCCGGCGCATTCAGGACGAGATCGGCATCAGCGTCTCCGTCGGCCTTAGCTTCAACAAGTTCCTGGCCAAGACAGCCTCCGACCTCGACAAGCCCCGGGGGTTTTCGATTATCGGCCGCGCCGGGGTGATGGAATTTCTGGCCGCGAAACCGGTCTCCTTCATCTGGGGCGTGGGCAAGTCGCTGGAGGCGAAACTCGCCCGCGACGGCATCACCAGCATCGCGCAATTGCAGCGCATGGACGAGCACACCCTCATGGCGCGCTACGGAGCCATGGGCACACGCCTCCACCGTCTGTCGCGCGGCCTCGACAGCCGCGAGGTTTCACCTGACCGGGAAACGAAAAGCATCTCCGCCGAAACCACGTTTCTGGACGATGTGCGCGATGAAACAAAGCTAGATGCAACCTTGTGGCGGCTGTGCGAAAAGCTCTCCACCCGCGCCAAGGCCCAGCAACTGGCGGGCAAAACCGTGGTGTTGAAGCTGAAGGCCGCCGATTTCAGCCTGCGCACCCGCAGCCTGACACTGCCCGATCCTACGCAACTGGCCGAAACCATCTATCGCGCCGCTCATCCCTTGTTGCTGAAGGAGGCAGACGGCACAGCCTTCCGCCTGATCGGCATAGGCATTTCATCGCTGAGCGATCCAGCCGGAGCCGACCCGCGCGACATGTTCGATCCCGATGCGGAGAAACGCGCTGTGATCGAGCGCACAATCGATCAGGTGCGTAAGAAGTTTGGCACAAGCGCCATTGGCAAGGGCCGGGGCCAGGCCTGATCGTCAGCAAGCGTCGCGCTTGTGGTACTTGACTTCACGCAGCTTGCCCAACAGGGCGAAATCGCCATCATCGAGCCGCAGGCTGCTGAGTACGCCATTGGGAAACAGACGATAGGTTTCCTTAAAATCCGGCGCGCCATCGGCGTTGCCACCCCGGGCAAAATAGCTCAAGGATACTGGCCACGCCTCCAGCGTCTTGATCTGCGCACCCGCTTCCGCGCCGCTTATCTTCGCGTCGATGGCATCTGCGCTCGCAGGCTTCGAAGGAGTGATAATGGCGGTCAAATCATAAATGTTGCGATTGTCCGTGCCATCGAATACCGGCGCTGAAATGATGTGTTGCCCCATGCGCGCGGCCCTTTCGATGGCAAGGGTCAACGCCATGGGGAAAAGCACATTGCCTGGCAAATCCAGATGTTCCCCTTCAGGATCATCATAGGTAACGACAACCTTGTCGCCCTCCTTCGCTGCGGAGCCTGACAAGGTATCGGTGATGCTGCCATCTTCATAAAGCGTGAAATTGAACCGGTAGCGGCTGCCGTCGAGCGCCTCCCAGGTGCTCAGACGCAAATCCTTGGTGCCGCTGTTTCCGCTGGAATCGATCACCCGGGTAACGAGCCGCTGGTTAACCGTATAGCCGCCACAGACCTGCCCGCCACGCCAGTCGACCACCATCCGGCCATCAACAGCCGAAATGTCGTCAGAACCGGTGGCTGGATCAAGCGAAAGATCATAAACGGAGAGATGCGGCTGAAAGGCGGCCGCTACGTCTTCCACCTCGGCGGCCCCCATAGGGCCGCTGGAAAGGACGCACAGACTCGCCACCAGCACCGCCATCCGGCCGGCTGCTTTCGTGCTCACCCAACGCATATAAGCCATTCCAAGCGACTCGTTTGTCACAAGATAATCATTTGCAGCATATAACATTGAATTGGGAATTTGCCTCATGGCCGGGGAAAAAGAGCAAAGAAAGGAAAACCTCCGTCCCCATTACCGCCAATGGACGTCCTGACTTGTCCAGACTCATATTGCGAGTGGTTCTCCGGCTGGCTGCTGCTGGGTAATGCAATGGATGCACCCGCCACCGAGCGAAATTTCAAAGCCCGGCACCGGAGATATTTTCCGGTCAGGGAAAACTTCGCCCAGAATCCGGACTGCGCGCTCATCATTGGGATCATCAAATACAGGCACGACAATGCCGCCATTAGCGAAATAGAAATTGATATAGGACTGACATAGCCGCCCACCACCCGCGCGTTGCAGATTGCGGCTGGGCATCGGCACCTCAATGACCTCAAGGGGGCGCCCCTGAGCATCGCGAGAGCGGGCGAGACGCTCGGCATTATCCGCCATACGGGCATAATTGGCGTCATTATGATCATCCGGCATGGCCAGCAGCACAGTGCCGGGCCGGGCGAAACAGGCGATCATATCGACATGGCCGTCAGTCTCGTCATCCTCAAGGCCGCGATCAAGCCAGATGATCTTGCTGACCCCCAGATAAAGAGCAAGATTCTGCTCGATTTCCTGCTTCGTGAGGTGGGGATTCCGGTTTGGGTTGAGCAGGCACTCCTCGGTGGTCAGCAGTGTGCCCTGCCCGTCCACACAGATCGATCCTCCTTCAAGGATCTGCGGGCCCCGATATTTGCGCTTGCCCAGCTTCTTGAGGATTTCACCGCCCACCCGCTCGTCATTGGTCCATGGTGCGAACTTGCCGCCCCAGGCATTGAACTTCCAGTGCACGCCGCCAACCTTGCCCGCACCATCGGTGAGAAAGATGGGGCCGGAATAGCGCGCCC
>JAATFR010000201.1 GCA_015655095.1 Hyphomicrobiales bacterium
ATTGAGACCAATGGAGGAGAAGAAGATCAGCGTCGTGATCGCGACCACAACCTCAGGCACCACCAGCGGCAGGGAGATCAGCCCGTTCACCGTGCCGAAACCCCGGAAATTCCGCCCGCGCTCCAGCGCCAGAGCGGCGGCTGTCGCAAGCAGGGTGGAAAGGATGGTGGCCGCCACCGCGATGACGAGGCTGTTGATGGCTGCGTCGCGGATATCCGGGTTGTGGATAACCTTGACGAACCAGCGCAGGCTGAAACCCGTCCAGATCGTGACCAGATTGTTCGCGTTGAATGAATAAACGACAAGTACGAACAACGGCATGTAGAGAAAGATGAGAAAAACCCAGGTAGCCGCTCCCAGCCCCGGCGTTCTGCGCCAGTCGAAACCCTGAACCGACTTGCTGCTCATATCCGCACCTCGCCAACCTTGTTGCGGCGGCTCGATACGATCAGCGTCAGGATAACTGTCGCTGTGACGAGTACAGCCAGCGCCGAGCCGAACGCCCAGTTGCGCGAAGATGTGAACTGCATCTGGATCAGGCTGCCGATCAGCAGCTTCTTGCCGCCACCCAGCAGATCAGGCGCAAGGAAGGAGCCGAGCGCAGGCGCAAAGATGAGAATCGCGCCGGCGACGACGCCGGGCTTGGCCAGCGGCCATATCACCCGGCGGAACACCTGCCAGCGTCCTGCATAAAGATCGTGGGCCGCCTCGATCAGCCGCGTATCGACCCGCTCCAGCGTGGAATAGATCGGCAGCACCATGAACGGCACGAAAGTATAAACGAGGCCGAGCAGGATCGAGCCATCGTTATAAAGCAGCGGCAGCGGGTCCACGATGGCGCCGAGATTGCGCAGCGTCATGTTGATCAATCCCTGATCGCGCAGGATCAACACCCAACAATAAGTACGGATCAGCGTATTGATCCAGAACGGCATGGTCACCAGAAACAGCAGGAATTTGCGCCGGCTCGCGCTCTGGCAAACAATATGCCAGGCAACGGGCAATCCGATGGCGAGGCAAAGCACCGTGGTTGCGACAGCCAGCACGACCGAACGCAGAATGATGAACAGATAATCCGTGCTGAAGATCAGCGAACCATCGAAATCCTGCTGATAGAGCAACTGGATATAGGCGTCGAAGGTAGCAGGGCCGGTGACACCGCCATAGGAATCCGACGTCATGAAGGAGTAAACCAGCGCGATCATCAGCGGGATCAGCATGAAGACGCTGATGAACAGCACTGCCGGCAGAATAAGGAAAAGTGTCCGCTTCATGTTCACTTGAAACTTGCTCCCCAGAACGGTTTCGGTCGCATGAAATGACTAGCTGGCAAGTTCTCGCTCCGCTTCATCAGGCCAATGGACCGTGACGGGTTCCTCGGCCCGGAAGCGGCCCCGGTCCCCGCGCACCCGGGCGCGCATTCTGGTGCCATCCTTGAGGCCGATGTCATAAAGCGTGTCGGGTCCGATGAAGGTCACCTCCGATACGGTGCCCGCGATCCGCGCGGCAGGCGCGTCGCCGGGTCCGACCGTGACGCGCTCGGGGCGGATGGTAACGATGTTCACATTGGCCCGTCCGAGCAGGGCACCGGGGATAAGATTGGCCTCGCCGATGAAGTCCGCAACGAAGCAGCAGTTGGGATCATCATAAATATCTTCCGGCCGGCCGATCTGGAGCACGTGCCCCGCGCTCATCACTGCGATCCGGTCCGACATCGCCAGCGCTTCTTCCTGGTCATGGGTGACAAGGACGAAGGTGATGCCGGTTTCTCGCTGCAGGCGCTTCAGTTCCACCTGCATGCCCTTGCGCAGTTTGAGATCGAGCGCCGAAAGCGGTTCGTCGAGCAGGAGCACGCTCGGCCGCGGCGCAAGCGCGCGGGCCAGCGCCACGCGCTGCTGCTGACCGCCCGAAAGCTGGGCGGCATTGCGCTCACCATAGCCCTCCAGGCGGACAAGCGAGAGCATCTCCTTCACCCGCACATCAATGTCGGCCTTCGACCATTTGAGCATCTCAAGCCCGAAGGCGATGTTCTGGGTAATGGTCAGGTGAGGGAAAAGCGCATAGCTCTGGAAAACCGTGTTCACCCGCCGCTTGTGGGGCGGCAAACCTGCCACATCCACGCCGTCAATGCGGATTTCGCCGGTGCTGGGCGTCTCAAAACCGCCGATCAGACGGAGCAACGTGGTTTTGCCGCAGCCCGATGGCCCAAGCAGGGTGAAGAACTCATTGTCATTGATGGTCAGGCTGACTTCGGCCAATGCGGTGACCGTACCTATATCCATGGTCGTAAAAACTTTGGAGACGTGACGCACTTCAATCATGACCGTATCGCCTCTTTACCGGATAGACCTGCAACACCAACACTCTCAATCTGCTCATTATCTGTGCATATCCCGGAGACTATAGATCGCGCCTAGCCTGACAATCACTATTCAAGCCCTTCCCCGAATACGAAACGGCACTTGTCATGGCCTCCGTCCGCTGCGCATTCCGTTTCAACACATCCCACATGGACATATGCTCCCGACATTCCGGAAGGTGCAATTTGTGGGCCACTCGCGAGCAGATAACGAAATGCGCCCGTCATGAAGCCTTCGAACATATAGCAAACGCAGCGGTTTTCTTGCGGACCGTACTCTAGCGCGAAGATTGAGTTTTCAAGCGTTATTATGCCGCTCTTTTTGGCAATGCCGAGAGCTTCAACGGTGAAGCGCCCCCAGCCGCGCTGGGAGAGCCGTCTGAAATAATGATGGAAGGTTTCCAGCGCGGAGAAACCGTGGGTACGGGATTCGGCTTCACACCAGTGCACCGCCGATTTGTCGGTCGCGCCTCTCAGCATGGCCCGATAGGGTCCGATGCCGAGAGCCGCCTCCGTCGCTCTGTGATTATTCACCAGAAAATGGCGTGGCAGATAAACCATCGGCAGGCCATCTGTCCGCCATATGCCGGTATCGCTGTCCACATCGATGGGCACTTCCGGCATCGCCATGGCCTACTCCGCGGCCTCGGACCGGGCATGGGCGAGAATGGCCGACTGGTTCTTGTAGAACGCGCCATCCTTCATGATGACCAGCAGATTCTTTTCATGAACCATGATGTCGAGGTCATCGAGCGGGTTGCCGTCAACCAGCAGAAGGTCTGCGATATAGCCCTCCTTCACCTGACCCAGTTTCCCTTTCAGGCCCATGACCTCGCCACCATTGCGGGTGCCGCACTGAAGCGCCTCATTGGGCGAATAACCGAGAAAATCAACGAAATGCTTGAGGTCGCGGGCATTGGTGCCCTGGGGGCTTTGGGCAAAACCATAGTCGCCCCCGATCAGCACGCGCACGCCGCGCTTGCGCAACTGGGTATAGACCTCATAGCTGCTGTCCATCACCCGCTGCATGGTCTGGCCCATTTCCGATTCAGGCGTCCAGCCCCACTGCGCGCCCTCGTAAAGCGTGCCGTAGATGACGCCGATGGCCGGACCGACGAAAATCCGGTCTTTGGCGCCTTCCATCATGTCGAGGGATTCCTCATCCGCCGACTCGCAATGATAGAGAACATCGACGCCGCAGCGCACCGCGCGCTTGACCGATTCCGCCGCACGGGTATGCGCGTTGATCTTCTTGCCGAAATCGCGCGCGACCTCGACAGCCGTGCGCACCTCGTTTTCACGCATCACAGTGGTGCCGCCCCCCGCAAGCGGGCCCAGATCGTCGCCGGAAATATTGATTTTGATATTATCCACGCCTTCGCGCGCAAAAAGCCGCACGGCCTTGGCGATCTCAACCTCGCCATCGGCGATCATGCCAAAGCTTTCGTAATACATATGGTTCTTGCGCTCATCACCGAGACCGCCGGTGACCGTGAGTTCAAGGCTCGACGCCCGCATACGCGGCCCGGGCAGGCGGCCCGCCTCGATTTCGTTGCGGATCACGACATCGAGACGCAGTTTCGAGGTCGCCGCGCTGTAGGCGCTTGTAAACCCATGATCGAGCAGGGTCTTGGCGTTGCGCATGGTCAGCAGAAGGTGTTCTTCAGGCGGAATGTTGCCAAGGTCTGAATCATGGACCGCGCCGCCGAACGAGAGATGGGCGTGCCCCTCAACCAGACCCGGCATCAGGGTGCGGCCATGACACTCGATCACCTCTGCCCCTGCCACAGCGAGTTCACCGGGCTTCGCCACCGCCTTGATGCGTTCGCCCTCGACCAGCACGTCGGCGGGGAAAGGAGCGACACCTGACCCGTCCCAGACCATCGCTCCCCGAAAAAGAACCGGATTCATCAGCGCGCTCCTTCCGTTGCGTTCACAAGCCCGGCCAAGGCCGATTGTTCATCCTCGACGCGGTTACGCAGCACCCCCACGCCCTCAAGTTCGATCTCACATATGTCGCCAGCCTTCATGAAGAGCGGCGGCACCCGCGCCACACCGACGCCGGACGGCGTGCCCGAAACGATGATGTCGCCGGCCTCAAGCGTCATTGCCGCGCTCAGGATCGACACCAGCGAGGCCACGTCAAAAATCATATCGTCGGTCGAGGCGCTCTGCATGACCTTGCCATTGAGCCGGGTTTCGATGTGAAGTCCCCTGCAACCCGCAGGCAATTCATCCGCCGTGACGAAAACCGGGCCGAAAGCGCCGGTGCCGTCGAAATTCTTGCCGACTGTCCATTGCGGCGTGCGCTTCTGATAGTCGCGGACAGAACCATCGTTGAAGATGGAATAACCCACGATGTGATCGAGCGCGGCCTCTTTGGAAATATGGCGCCCGCCCTTGCCGATGACGGCGACCATTTCACCTTCATAATCGAGCTGAATGGAGGCCTGGGGCCGTATCAGCGGCGCGCCATGACCGATCAGGCTTGAAGGAAAGCGGACGAAAACGGTGGGGTAATCCGGCGGCGTGAAGCCGCTTTCGAGGGAATGATCCACATAATTGAGGCCGACGCACAGGATCTTGCCGGGCCGGGACAGCGGCGGCAGGAGTGTGACTGTGTCGAGGTCGACAGGCGCGCCCTTGAGGAGCGTTGCCGCTCCGGCCTTGAGCACAGCGTCACCTCCCAGGATCAAGCCCGCCAGTGTGCCCGGGAAACTCGGATCGGAGGCGAGCAGGCCATGAAAACGCCCGTCTTTATCCGCTGCGGCGAGCCCCTCGCCCTTGTTGGTTCTGAAAGCGGCGAACCGCATCTGGACTCTCCCTTGACTGTCTTGCTGCCCGGCCACCTGCCCGCATGATGGGCATGCCCGTTTCAGTGGCGTCGAAAGCATCGCATCATGAAATTATATTCGTCAATAAATAATATATTTTTTTATAACTACGCCACACAGAACATATAATATATTATTAGGCGACTCGGACTTTCAGCACGATGGCAAGACATGGCAAGAGTGACGCCGCTTAACCTTACCCAGGGCGCCTATGAGGGCCTGCGTACGGATCTTCTTGCCTGTCGCATTCTCCCCGGCAGTCGATTGAAAATTCAGGAACTGTGCGAACGCTTCTCCGTCAGCCCCGGGGCTGTGCGCGAAGCCTTGTCGCGGCTCACCTCCGACGGGCTGGTGGTCGCGGAACCCCAGCGCGGCTTTCGCGCCGCACCCATTTCAGGAGCGGACCTTCAAGATCTGACCATGGTGCGTATCGAGGTGGAGGGATTGTGCCTGCGCCGCTCAATCGAGCTGGGAGACGTGAACTGGGAAGCCCGCCTTGTTTCGGCTTTTCACCGTCTTTCGCGCACGCCTGAGCGCGCACCCGGCGACCCCATGCGCTCGAATGACGAATGGACCGGCGTTCATGCGGATTTTCATCTCGCTCTGGTCGAGGGCTGCGACAGCCCCTGGCTGTTGCGCCTGCACAGCCAGCTCTACGCCCAGAGCGAACGCTACCGCCGCCTTTCCATCCCGCTGGACAATGGCGCGAAGCGCGATGTCGGCCAGGAACATCAGGCCCTGCTCGACGCGGCCCTCGCCCGCGACGCCGACCGGGCCGTCGCTCTTCTTGGCGCGCACCTGAGTGCGACCACCAATATCCTTCTCGATGCGGAAATAACCGGTGAGCGCCTGCTGCCTGGCGGCATTGATGATCTGGAAGACGTTTCCTGAAGTATTAGAGGCCCATCCAGCGCCGTCCGATCTCGATATAAAGCGCCACCGCCTCGTCGATCTTCTCCACAAAGCAATATTCATCCGTCTTGTGGGCCATCGCCGTTTCACCGGGGCCCAGAATGAGGGTCGGAATGCCACCCATGGCGGGGGACAGCACCGAGGCATCGGTGAAGAAGGGCGCGCCGCGCGGATCAACGCGCTTGCCCGACCGGCGCTCGCACAGGTCGAAGACGCCGCTGATCCATTCGTTCTGGGGACTGGTCGCAACCGCGGCGACATCGACAATGCGCAAGATTTCAGCTTCCTCACCCAGCAGATCGCCGATCTCCCGGCAGATGGCCTCGTTGGACTGGCCCGGCAGGGTGCGGATGTCGAGCTGGATTTCAGCGCGGTCCGGCACGGAATTGACGTTGATGCCACCACTGAATGTGCCAACATTGAGCGACGAGCCACCGAGATGATGATGGCGGGGCACATCGAACGCATATTCCGACAGCAACAATGTGCCGCGCGCCGCCTTGTAGATGGCGTTATCCCCCTGCTCAGGCATCGAGCCATGAGCCGTTACGCCCAGGAAAGCCACCTTGAGCCAGAGCGCGCCCTTGTGCCCGATCAGCGGATCATTGCCGGTCGGCTCGCCCACCACCAGCGCCCCGGCCTTCGGCAGCACATGGCCGAGCCGGGCGAGCGAGCGGGCGCCGTCGCAACC
>JAATFR010000387.1 GCA_015655095.1 Hyphomicrobiales bacterium
GAAGCAGCGCGGAGCGCTTTTGGATGAAACGGGTGCGCCGATTCAGTCAGGAGCACCACGCGGGCTGCGCCGAAGGCGGCGGCGCTGCGCAGGAGGGCGCCCAGATTATTGGGGTCGCTCAGGCCACAGATGAGTTCGAGCCCGTGCGGCGCTGTCGTAAGGTCGGCCTGCGCCATCACGGGCATTGTGCCGACGAGAAGCGGAAAGCCGGTGCCACTCGCGTCCAGCTCCTGAAAGAGGGCGGAACCCACCTCAATCACTTCAAGCTCCGGCGGCAGCGTCCAGCCCGTGAACTGGGCGTGTGATGTCACCAGCAGCGTTTCGAAAAAATGGGGATGGGCCATCAGCGCCTCGGGCACGGTCTTGCGGCCGGCGAGGATAAACTGTCCGGCCTTCTTCAGGCCCCGGGGCGTCAGCAGGGAGGCCCAGAGTTTCGCTCTGGGATTGTCCCTGCTGTCGATGCGTTTCAATGGGCGTAGGGCGTGCGTCATGCCCTGATTTCTAGCCCATTCAGATCGCGCTGTCCGGGCCGATCTTCACCAGCATCTTGCCGAAATTATCCCCGCTGAAAAGCTTGATGAAGGCTTTGGGCGCGTTCTCGATGCCTTCTTCGACGCTGGTGTGATATTTGATCTTGCCCGACGCGATCAGCGGGGCTGTTTCGGCCAGGAACTTGCCATGCAGGTCGGCATGGTTGGAAACGATGAAGCCTTGCAGCTTCAGGCTCTTGCCGACGATCTGCATCAGATTCGAAGGGCCTGGGCGCGGCGCTGTGTCATTGTACAGCTCGATCATGCCGCAAAGCGCCGCCCGTCCGAACGTATTCAGATGGTTGATCGCGGCTTCCAGATGCGCGCCGCCGACATTCTCGAAATAGACATCGATCCCTTGAGGGAAGGCCTCGGCCACGGCCTTGTCGAGATTGCCACAGGTTTTATAATTGATTGCCTTGTCGATGCCTGCCACATCCGTCAGCCATTTGCATTTCTCGTCGGAGCCCGCGCTGCCGACCACATAGCAGCCGTGCGCCTTGGCAAGCTGGCAGACGATCGCGCCGACTGCGCCCGAGGCGGCGGAGACGAAAACCTTTTCACCGTCCTTCAGTTCGCCGATGCGCATCAGCCCCACATAGGCCGTGAGTCCGGGCATGCCGAGCGATCCAAGGAAGGATTCGACCGGGGCCAGCGAGGGGTCAACCTGTGTGAACAACGCCTCGCCGCCCACGGCATATTCGCGCCATCCGAGCATGTGGTTGACGAAGGCGCCGACCGGCAGCCTGGCTGATTTCGAGGCGACGACCTGACCGATGGCGCCACCCTGAAGCGCTGCGCCGATCTGGAACGGCGGCACATAGCTTTTGCGGTCCGTCATGCGGCCGCGCATGTAGGGGTCGACCGACATCCAGATATTGCGCACCAGCACTTCGCCGTAGTTGGGCTGGGCGATGCTGGCGGTGGCAAGCTCGAAATCCGACTCTTTTGGCACGCCCACGGGACGCGACTTCAGGCGGATTTCCTTCGATTGAATATTAGACATGGGTTTTCCTCGTCTGGTTTCTGTTTCTGGATTTGTCGTTCTTGTGGTTGTTCAGGCCAATGGGTGTTCATGCAACCCTGACCATGCGCTTGCCGCGGTTTTCACCGGCGAGCAGGCCGATCAGCGCTTTGGGCGTATTTTCAAGTCCGTCGAGAATATCTTCCTGCACCTTGAGCTGGCCCGAGGCGACCCAGCTTTCAAGGTCCGTCAGCGCCTTTTCGCGCTCGTCGTCATAATCGTTGACGATGAAACCCTGAAGCGACAGGCGTTTGACCACGATCATGCCGGGCACGCCGCGCGGACCATGGGGCGAGGGCGCGCCGTCATATTGCGAGACCGCGCCACAGCAGGCGATCCGGCCGTGGAGGTTCATGTTGAAGAGACAGGCCTCGAAAATGTCTCCACCCACATTGTCAAAATAAACGTCGATGCCATGGGGCGCGGCGGCTTTCAGCGTTTTGAAAATCGGGCCCGCCTTGTAGTCGATGGCCTGGTTGAAGCCAAGCTCGCGCACCAGCCAGTCGCACTTCTCCTTGCCGCCTGCGATGCCGATGACGTGGCAGCCCTTGATCCGGGCGATCTGGCCGACGATGGAGCCGACCGAACCCGCCGCCGCCGAGACGGCGACCGTTTCCCCATCCTTCAGGCGCCCCGCGCGCAGCAGTCCGAAATAGGCGGTGAGCCCGGCGATGCCATAGACGCTGAGCAGATGGCTCATCGGATCGAGCTTCGGCATCTTCGTGGCGGACCGGGCCGGGATCGCGGCATAATCCTGCCAGCCGGTATCGGCGAATATGAGATCGCCCGGAGCGAATCCCGGGGCTTTGGACTCGACCACTTCTGCAATGGCACCGCCCGCCATCACGCTGTCAGCCTCCACCGCCGAGCGGTAGGTCGCGCCCTGCATCCAGGCGCGGTTCGCGGCGTCGAGCGAAACCAGCCGTGTCCGCACCAGCAGTTCGCCCTCGCCCGCCACAGGTACGCTGCCCTCGATCAGCCTGAAATGGCTTTGATCAAGTTTGCCCTTCGGGGTTTCGGCAAGCAGGATCTGGCGGTTGACGGTCGGCGCGGCCATAGCTCTTCCTTTTTTGATTTTATCTTGGATTCTTAATTTTACGTTGGGGCGAGCTTAGCCGGGGTAGGACGTGAAAGCATCCTTTCAGCGACGTCATGCCTGTGCAGAAATGACCGGATATAAAAGAGATGGATATTTTTGGGGAGGTCTAGGCTGTTTTTCATACTGTTTTCCGGTCTGGCCGTACCTTGTCCATAGCCTGCCTGGAGGTCGAAAAACCCTCCCTTTTCGGAGGCAGGGCAGGGGCATTGGGGGCCCTTTTTACCCCCACCCTTGTCGTTCTCCGGCTCCCGGGATAGAAACGCTCGACAGGACTTATACCCACTTTGAGCCTAACTGGATCACGCCCCATGACGAACCGGCTGCGTATCGCGCTTGCTCAGTTGAACCCCATCATGGGCGATGTGGGGGGCAATCTGGGCCGGGCTCTTGCCGCGCGGGCTGAAGCGGCGCAGCGGGGCGCTGATCTTGTCATGTTCAGCGAACTCTATCTGGTCGGCTATCCGCCGGAGGATCTGGTTTGCAAGCCCGCCTTCCAGCAGGCCGCGAAGCAGGCGCTGGAAGAGCTTGTGCTGGCGACGGCGGATGGTGGGCCCGGCGTTCTTGTCGGCCTGCCCTGGGCGGTCGATGGCAAGCTCTATAATGCCGTCGCGCTGGCCGATGGCGGCGAGCTTAAGGGCCTGAATTACAAGCATCATTTGCCGAATTACGGAGTCTTCGACGAGATCCGCGTGTTCGATGAGGGGCCCTTGCCGGGGCCGCTCAATTTCCGGGGGGTCCGGATCGGCGTGCCGGTCTGCGAGGACATCTGGTATCCCGACGTCGTTGAATGTCTGGCAGAAACGGGCTCTGAACTGCTGCTCGTCCCCAACGGCTCGCCCTATGAGGCAGGCAAGTTCGACGTGCGCATCCAGCTCGCCATATCGCGGGTTCGGGAAAGCGGCTTGCCGCTCGCCTATCTCAACCAGTTGGGTGGACAGGACGAACTGGTGTTCGACGGCGCCTCCTTCGTGGTCAATCCGGACTTTAGCCTCGCGGTGCAGATGCCCGCCTGGACGGAGCAGCTCACGCTGACCGAGTGGGAGCGCGGCCCGGACGGTTGGGTCTGCGCGCCGGGTGAAAAAGCGCTGGTCGAGGAGGGGCTTGAGTCAATCTACATGGCGCTGGTGCTGGGTCTGCGCGATTATGTCCGCAAGAACCGCTTTCCCGGCGTCGTGCTCGGCCTTTCCGGCGGCATCGACAGCGCCC
>JAATFR010000191.1 GCA_015655095.1 Hyphomicrobiales bacterium
CCATGGTCGAGCGCACGAAGGCACAGCCCGACTTTCTGATCTGGGGCGCCGTCGCGCCCAATCTGGGCTGGAGCAATATCGCGCGCGAGGTGCTGCTCGATTCAGGCATTGATCCGACTATCCCCGCCTTCACCACCATCATGGCCTGCTCGACCAGCATGGCGGCCGCGCTTGAAGCGGCGCAGATGCTCGATGGACGGGGCCGCGACCTCGCCCTTGTCGGCGGTGTCGAGAGCATGAGCCATGTCCAGATCGGCCTCGACAACAAATTGTCGGACTGGCTGCGCCAGTTCCAGCAGCAGCGCTCGCTGGGCCAGAAGATCAGCAAGGTCATGGAGCTCCAGCTCCGCGACGTGCGGCTCCATATCCCCAGCGTCGCCAACCGGACCACCGGCAAGAGCATGGGTGAGCATACCGAGGAAATGGTAAAAACCTGGTTCATAGGCCGCGCCGAGCAGGACGAACTGGCGCTCGCCAGCCATCAGAACTGCGTGAAAGCCTGGAGTGAGGGCTTTTTCGACGATCTGGTGCTGCCCCTGCCTGAACTGGCGAAGGATTCGATCGCCCGCGCGGACACGACGCTGGAAAAGCTCGCAAAACTTTCGCCCGTTTTCGACCGGACCAGCGGCAAGGGCACACTCACCGCGGGCAATTCGACGCCGCTGACTGATGGCGCGGGCGGATTGTGGGTTGCGACCACGAAGGGCCTCGAACGGCTGGGCGACACGCTGCCCAGAGCAAAGCTGATCGACTGGGAACTGGGCGCGGTCGACATCCAGACGGAAGGACTCCTGATGGCCCCGGCCTACAGCATTCCCAAAATGCTGGCGCGCCATGGGCTGCGCTATGACGACATCGGCCTTTGGGAAATTCACGAGGCTTTCGCAGGTCAGGTACTCTGCCATATCAAGGCGCTGGAAGACCGCAATTTCCTCAAGGAAAAGGCGCTCGTCGATCAGGACTTCGGCCTTTTTCCGCGCAACCGCCTCAACCCCAATGGCGGCAGCCTCGCCATCGGCCACCCGTTCGGGGCGACCGGCGCGCGCATCCTGAGCCAGACGGTGAAGGAACTGGCGGCCCGGCCTTCCGGCACGCTTGCCATCGTCAGCATCTGCGCCGACGGCGGCGTCGGCACGGTGGCGCTGCTGCAATCAGCCTAAATCTGCTGAAATCCAGGAACCGCGCGGAGGTTTTAGAGATAGATGGTGGGCGCGACAGGGATTGAACCTGTGACCCCTACGATGTCAACGTAGTGCTCTCCCGCTGAGCTACGCGCCCCAGAGCCTGAAACAGGCCGCTGGGGCCCGGTTCGTCTGTGCGGGAGGGTATATCGGCATCGAACAAGGATGACAAGGGTGCTTCTTCATGATCCCGCACAAGCGGAAGCACCTGACGTTCCGCCAATGCAAAGGCCGTGATAGGCTTAATAAAAGATCGTCAACCAGCCTCCAGACCGGTACAGCTCACAGCACCCATGGACCTCACGAACCCTCCAGACATCGCGCCCGCGCCGGCCGGTTCAAGCGACAGCGGACCTGCCGAGAATCGCCTGTTCGAGACGCCGTTCACGATCGAGCAGCCCCGACGTCAGAAGGTGCCGTTCGTCTTCTGCTCGCCCCATAGCGGCCGGTCCTACCCTGAATCCTTCCTGCGCGCCGCCAACCTCGATCCGCTGACCCTGCGCCGTTCCGAGGACAGCTTCGTGGAGGAGATTTTCGCCGGGGTGACGAAACTGGGCGCACCCCTCATCCACGCCCATTTCCCGCGCTCCTATATCGACGCGAACCGCGAGCCTTATGAGCTGGACCCGGCCATGTTCGCCGATCCGCTGCCACCACACGTCAACACCCGGTCCTCCCGGGTGGCGGGGGGGCTCGGCACCATCGCCCGCGTGGTCGCCGAGTCTCTGGAAATCTACCGCCATCCCCTACCCTATGCGGAGGCCGAACGGCGCATCCGCCAGCTTTATATGCCGTTCCACACAGCATTGCGCGAGTTGCTGGAACAGACCCTGCAAAGCTTTGGCTGCGCCATCCTGATTGATTGTCATTCCATGCCGTCAGTCGGTGGCCCATTTGACGAAGACACCGGCACCGAACGGCCGGGAATCGTGCTGGGCGACCGCTATGGCACCTCATGCAGCCGCGGCATCACCGATGCGGCAGAAGGCATATTGCTGCGCATGGGCTATGCCGTGGCGCGCAACCTGCCCTATGCGGGTGGTTTCAACACCGAGCATTACGGCCGCCCCCAGCGCCATCTGCATGCGCTCCAGATCGAGATCAACCGCGCTTTCTACATGAATGAGGCCCGTCAGGAACGCAATCCGGGCATGGAGAAGCTCAAGCAGGACATGATGAGCTTCTGTGCGGAATTGTCCGCCATCGACTGGGTTGCAACGCTCGCCCCGAAAGAGGATGCAGACCGCTGACCTCCGAAGTCTCCACACTGGAGCAAAAGCAAAATGATGCTGATCAAAAGAAAGAGGCCATGCCGTGTTACCGGCATGGCCCAAGTTTAGGGAGGAAACGCCCAAGAAGGGCTGCGGCGTCAGGAGAAAGTCTCAACTGATGCCGCGTTGCAATATATGACATTGCAGCGCACACAAGGCAAGCCCATTTTGTTCCACCAGAGCGACAATATTGCGACTGCATGTCACATTTAGGTTAAAATACCAAGGAAAACAGCCATTTCACCCCAAGAAAAACTACATTGCACCGCACAATTGTGTGTGCGGTGCCTATCTGCGACGCCGCCACGACAAAAAAATAAGCCATGACCTCGGGAATCATGTTCCCTGGCCCCACCGAATCCCCTGGAGACGAGATGGGTGACCATGAGGTGCAGGACGCCCCTCAGGGAACAAATGCGGAATATTTTGCCATCCGCCAACAAACAAAACTCCACGGAAGAATCGCTGTTTCCGCTTCGCGACCCGCAAGCACCTGAAAAAAACAATCAGAAATATGGTTGCGCTTGACCAGCATTCCCGTACGGCAAAATAGCAGATCTCCATAAAATGCAGGACAAACGGCCCCAAATCGTGGCACATTCCGTAGGCGGATGTGCTGCGTTGCACGGATCACCGATACGTAAATACATCAATCGGTCCAGATACAAGGGCAGTTAATTCGTATTCAATTGGGCTTAATCAGGGGACAAAAATGGGTACTCCCATCGCGAAAAGAGCAGGAGCCGAATTTGTCGGCACCTTCTGGCTGGTACTTGGTGGTTGCGGCAGTGCAGTGTTCGCCGCCGCTTTTCCGGGGCTGGGCATCGGCTTTCTCGGCGTGGCGCTGGCATTTGGCCTGACCGTGCTGACCATGGCCTTCGCCATCGGCCACATTTCGGGCTGCCATCTCAACCCGGCGGTCTCCGTCGGCCTGGCTGTCGGCGGACGTTTTCCGGCAAAGGATCTGGCTCCCTACATCATCGCACAAGTACTGGGTGGCATCGCCGCCTCGGCGGTGATCTATTTCATCGCCACCGGCAAAGCTGACTATAATCTGGCCGTGAATGGTCTTGCCGCCAATGGCTATGGCGAACACTCGCCTGGAGGCTATTCGCTGGGGGCCTCATTCCTGACCGAAGTGGTCCTGACGATGTTCTTCGTCTTCGTCATCCTGGGCGCCACAGACAAGCTTGCGCCGGCCGGGTTCGCCGGCATCCCTATCGGTCTCACGCTGACCCTCATCCATCTGATCAGCATTCCGATAACAAACACCTCGGTCAACCCGGCTCGAAGCACAGGGCCCGCCCTGTTTGTTCAGGGCTGGGCGATTGATCAGCTCTGGCTGTTCTGGGTTGCCCCCATTCTCGGCGCCGTCATCGGTGCGATCATTTACCGGGCCGTCAACGACTCGTCCGACTAGGACGCAGCCTCCTACCAAATACACGGACGCAAATACCAAACCCCTCCGCCTGAAAAGCGGAGGGGTTTTCATTTGGCATTGCGCTGACTGACCGCGATGTCATGGAAACATCATAATAACGTCATCAAAAAGTATCCCGGACACCGGAAAGTCCCGGCGAACCGGAAAGGCAGCCGCCCTATAGCGGTTCGCGATTCGGAATACGACCAATATGGTCAGATATCGGATTAATTATTGTTCAGGTGACACCGCCATGTTCGATTCCGATAGCCCCGGAAACATTGCCCCCCTGCCTGTGCAGATACCGGTGGACGACCCGTCCCCCTCCGGGAAGAAAAAGATCAAATACCGCAAATGGCGGGCGGGACTTGATGAGCGGCTGATTGGTCCGCGTCCCAAAAACCCGCACAAACACCGCACCCTGTTCATTTCCTACACCCATCTGGGCACACCCGGCTGCAAGGCGGAGCTTCTGCTCGACTTCCTGCGACACAATGAGACCGAAACCCTTTACCTCGTCGGCGACATCATCGATGGCTGGCGCATCAAGCGTTCATGGTACTGGAGTGCTAGCCATAACGCCGTGGTTCAGGAAATCCTGCGCAAGGCGCGCAAGGGCACCAATGTCGTCTATGTCCCCGGCAACCATGACGAGGCCCTGCGCGATTATACCGGACTTAATTTCGGTGGCGTGGATGTGGTCGGCGAAACCATCCATGAAACTGCGGACGGGCGGCGTTTCCTGATTATCCATGGCGACCAGTTCGACAGCGTGGTGAAATATGCCCGCTGGCTCGCCCACCTGGGGGATCGCGCCTATGACATGGCGCTTCTTGCCAACAATTGGCTTCATGAAATACGTCGCTTCATGGGCCTGCCCTACTGGTCGCTCTCGGCCTATTTGAAGAACCGGGTGAAGAACGCCGTCGAATATATTTCAAGCTATGAGCAGGCCGTGGCCCGCGAGGCGCGCGAACGCGACGTCGACGGCATCATCTGCGGCCATATCCACCATGCGGAGATCCGCGAGATGGACGGCGTGCTCTACTGCAATGACGGCGACTGGGTGGAAAGCTGCACCGCCATCGCCGAAGACGCGACCGGCGCTTTCCGCATCCTGGCATGGCATCTTTTTTCCTGGGAACAGGAAGGGGCGGGCGACGGACTTGCCTCCCGGACAGTGGCCAACGCCGCCTGATCGGACAACACTCATGCTCCCGCTATTTCTTAAGAACCACTCACGCCCCGGGGATATCGCCAGCATCGGGCCAGGCCCCTTGCGCATCGTCGTCGTCAGCGATGCCGCACCGCCACAGGTGAATGGGGTCGTGCGCACGCTCCAGCAACTGATCTGCAGACTGACCGCTGAAGGCCATACCGTCACCTTCATCACCCCGGACCAGTTCCCCACCGTCGCCACGCCCGGCTATGGTGAAATCCGGCTGGCGCTCTTTCCCGGCCGCAAGCTTGCCCGCCTGATCGGGGAGGCCGATCCCCATGCCGTCCATATCGCGACGGAAGGGCCGCTTGGGCTTGCCGCCCGGCGCTATTGCCTGAAGCACAGGTTTGCATTTTCGACCTCGTTTCACACCCGCTTCGCCGAATATCTGAACACCCGCACCGGCATTCCCCTTTCATGGGGATATGCTTTCCTGCGTCGATTCCACCGGGCCGCCTCGGTTGTCATGGTGGCCACCGGTTCGCTTCAGGCGGAACTGAAGGCGCGTGGCTTCGGGGAACCACAAATCTGGTCGCGCGGGGTGGATACTGCCCAATTCCGGCCCCGCCCCGAATTGCGGGGACCGCATTATCTGGGCCTTGCCCGCCCTGTCTGGCTCAACGTCGGTCGGGTCGCAGTAGAAAAAAACATCGAGCATTTTCTTAACCTCGATCTCCCCGGAAGCAAAGTAGTGGTCGGCGAAGGGCCAGACCTTGAGAAACTGAAAAACCGTTACCCGGAAGCGCATTTCACCGGCGTCCTGTTCGGTGAGGATCTGGCCCGGGCCTACGCGGCAGCCGATTGCTTTGTCTTTCCCAGCAAGACCGACACGTTCGGGCTGGTGTTGCTGGAGGCGCTTGCCAGCGGCGTTCCGGTAGCGGCCCATCCGGTGCAGGGGCCGCTTGATGTGATCGGGGCATCGCCCGCAGGCGTGCTTGATGAGGATCTCGGACGCGCTTGCCTGCGCGCTCTCGACATTCCGGTGGAAACCGCCCGCGCCCATGCCCTCACCTTTTCATGGGAAAGCTGCACGCAGCAGTTTCTCTCCAACCTTGCCCTCGAAAATCAGCCTGAAAAATCCATTTTGAAATCCTGCCCTTGAAAATCAGTCCAAAAATGCCATTTTTATCGGTACGTCGGCGAGCCAGTTTCTCCCGTCATAGTGTACCGCTTACATTTCGACCGATCACACTCAGGCTCACTGGAGTCCAAACGGGGATATCTTTGATGAAATTTCATCGCGCTCTGGCTGTCATTGCAGCAATGGCTATACCTACATTTGCGTCAGCTACTGAATATAAGCTGGATGAAAGCCATACCTATGTTGGCTTTGAGATTTCGCATCTCGGTTTCTCTACCACCTATGGCCGTTTTGAAGACCTCAAGGGCACTCTCAGTTTTGATGAGGCAAAGCCTGAGGCCAGCAAGGTGAATGTATCGATTGAAACCGATAGTCTCAAAACTGGATTTGAAAAGCGCGACGAACATGTCGAAGGCCCGGATTTCCTCAACGTCAAAAAATATCCCAAGATGACTTTCAAATCGACCAAGGTGACGGTGACCAGCAAGAATACCGGCACCCTGACCGGCGATCTGACGCTGCATGGCGTGACCAAGCCCGTGACGCTTGACGTGACCTTCAACAAGGCCGGGCCGAGCCCGTTGAAGCCCGAGATTCTTGTGGCCGGGTTCAACGCCTCAGGCACCATCAAGCGCTCCGACTTCGGCATAACGACCTATGTGCCAGCCATCAGCGATGAGGTGAAGCTGGTCATCTCGACCGAAGCGAACGCGCCTGCGAAGTAAGCCACCTGTAAGCTTGCTCGGCAAACAGCAAAACCGGTCCTGAAACCAGAGGGCCGGTTTTTCAGTTCTGACCAGCCATCGTGACCACAACCTTGCCACGCGCCCTGCGCTCCATGACATGGCGAATGGCATCAGCCGTTTTCTCCAGCGGGAAGACATCTGAAACGTAAGGGCGGATGCGGCCTTCAAGATACCATCCGGCCAGATCGCTAAAACTGTCGCGTGTGACCTGCGGCAGTTTTTCAAGATAAGCGCCCCAGTTCACGCCGATCACATCGACATTCTTCACCATCAGAATATTGGCCGGTATCTGGGGAATGCGCCCGTCCGCAAAACCGATGACGAGGATGCGGCCCTCGAAGGCGATGGCGCGAAGGGACGCATCGAACATATCCCCGCCAACCGGATCATAGATCACATCCGCCCCCTTGCCCCCGGTCAGTGCCTTGATCCGCTCACGAACGTCCTCGCATGAGGTATTAACAAGCTCATCCGCCCCATGCTCACGGGCGACAGCAAGCTTTTCCGGGG